>NZ_JBSHNE010000037.1:12473-13485 GCF_053646035.1 Streptomyces sp. NPDC055287
TTTCCCCCCCCCTCCCGGCCATGCCCGTTTGCCCACCGGTGGGGGGGATGTTTTTGGTTTTTATGGGCCCGCGGTTTCCGGGCCCCCCCCGGCCCACGCCCCCTGTTCGGGGAGATCACCATGGACAAGAAGAAGACTGGACGCAAACCCCGCGACATCTCCAGCACGAGCGGGCCGGCCGCACCGCTCGCCCTCCTGATGCAGCAACTGCGCCCCGACAACGTGCCTTTGAAGCAGCTCCGCGAGAGGTCCGGCCTGTCCGTCTCCACGCTCTCCAAGGTCACCAACCCGTACCGGGTCGCGTCGTGGGAGACCATGACGGCCTACCTCACCGCCCTCGGACAGGACCCGAACCACTGGCGGCCCGTGTGGGACAAGTACGCCGACGAGAAGCAGCGCCGTGCGGCCGGCCTGCCTGAACTGCCGAAGCAACGGGCCGTCTACCGGCGAAAGCTCCCCCAGCACGTCCTGCACTTCGAGGACTTCGCGATCGGCATGCTGGACCTGATCGTCATGCAGAACGTGCAGTACAAGCAGATCGTCTCGCGCGCCCGGCAGGCCGGGGTGTCCTTGTCGATGGCGACCATCTCGGACGTCTGCAACGGCAAGAAGCTGCCGACGGAGTCCGCGCTGGAGGGCATCCTCCGCGGCCTCGGCTTCACCGAGGCCGACGCCGAGTACAACGAATGGTTTCAGGCCCGCTACGTCCTCGACGCAACTCGCCGCCGGGAGAAACTGCAGGCCAAGGACATCACGTTCCGCAACTCCGGGCAGCCGCGCCGTGTCCGGCAGATGCGTACGCGCGTACGCGGGCAGGACTGACACCCCGTACCAGCACCACCGGAGGCTCCCGCCGCAGCCAGCGGCGGGAGCCCCACGCGATTTCCCCCTACACGCCGTACCCTCGACCTCGGCGTCCTCGACCTCGGCGTCCTCGACCTCGGCGTCCTCGACCTCGGCGTCCTCGACCTCGGCGTCCTCGACCTCGGCGTCCTCGACCTCGGCGTCCTCG
>NZ_JBSHNE010000037.1:13584-55717 GCF_053646035.1 Streptomyces sp. NPDC055287
GACCTCGGGGTCCTCTGAACCTCGACGTCCTGTACTCATGCCAGCGTTGCCGACGATCTCGACGTCGTTGTTCATCGTGTCCCGCAGCACGATCTCCGGCTTTGGCCCGACGGGGGCGAAGAACACGTTCTTGAAGCTGCGGGCCAGCCCTTCGTCGAACCGGCTCTTGCTCTCCGGATGCTCCAGCTCCGTCAAGGCGTCCCGATTGGGTTCGACGACACCCTTGACGCACTGTCTCCTCAGTCTCCTACGCCCAGTCGACGCCGAGTTCGGTGAGGACGGCGAGCTGGGACTCGGTGAGTTTGTCGCGCCTCGCGCGGGTGATTGGGATACCCGTACGCCAAGCCGGTGCTCTGTGGGCTGCTCCTGGCCCTCGACCGCGATCGGTTCGAGGTGCCTGCGGGGAACCGGCACGCCTTCCCGCTCGATCCATTCGCGAGGGCTGCCAGGCCGCGCTTGAATGCCTGTTGCGCCTTACTCAGCCCTTCGGCGCACCTTTGACTGCCGACTCGGGGGACGATGAGCGCTGTACGCCCAGCTTGGAGAGTCGTTGCTGCTCGGTCGAGAGCTGCGCCAGATGCCCGACTGCCGCTGCTTCAGGAGCCACTTGCCCAGCTCGTCACCCTCGAACAGCACCCCGGGCTGGACGTCGGGCAGGGTGCCGTCGGCGTCGACGAGGGCGGCGTGCACCTTGTAGTGGCGTTGCCAGGGGCGGGCGCGTCTCCCCAGTCCATGGGTGGACCTAAAGATCCACTGCGAGTAGCCACTGCTGGTGGTCGTCATCGGGCTGCTCGGAAATTCACAGCCGCGTAGCCTCGCACTGCAGACGATCATATGGGGGATCAGTGGATCAGGGATGGTCGGCGCTCATCGCCGGAATAGCCGGACTGTTGGGAGCCGTACTTGGCGGATACATCGCGAAGCAGGGGGCCCTCGCCGGCGCTAAGGCAACGGCTGAGGCCACGGCCCGCCAGGTTGAGCTCCAGGGCCGCAACGAACTCGCCCACTGGATCCGCCAGGAGCGACGGGCCGCCTATGGAGAGGTGGTGCGCGCCTACAGCGTCCTGGCGAACCTGCTCGCGGCGTACCGCGTGGCCGTCGGCCGGGGCACGGCCCTCGACGACTTGAGCAGTCAGGTGGATGATGCTCGAAACGCCCTCATCATCGCGTGCAGCAGTACGCATTTGTTCGGCCCTGAAGCGGTGTGGGACGCGGCGTACGACATGCGGAGCACAGCGCAGGAGGGCGTGCTCGCACACCGGGCATTCGCCCACCACAGCCAGGCAGGCGGGGCGCCGGGTATGCAGGATGCGAGGCGTGATCTCTCCGTCGCGCGGGATGCAATGAGGGAGTCCCTGGTCTCTTTCTCGGAGCGATCCAGGCAAGCACTTCTCAGCGAGCATGCAGGGCAGGTGCCACCGCAGTGAAATGGGCTGGATACCAGAGCGATGACACACCGGCTGTGCGCGTGGATTGCCTATCGGTCAGGCCGTGTGGCGTGTCCTGCGTGATGGATATCGGGAAGGTCACCGCCGGGCGGATGTACTGCTACTTCCTGCGCCAGGTCGTCGTCGGTGGCGGCCGCCGTCCGACCCGTACCCCCGCTGCGCACCGCTCAGGAGGAGGCTGGTGTCCCGGCCGGGCGATGGATGGGCAGGAGCCTTGGCGTCCTCGGCCTGGCGGTGGGCGACGTCGTCATCGAGGCGCAGCTGCGGAACCTTTGCGGCGAAGGCCGGGGTCGGCACCCGCACGCGGACCGGATCGAGCGCGAGCGCCTCGAGGCGGGCGACGATCCGGCTACGGTGCGGCGGGCGACGGTGCTGGGGCGGCCCATCGAGCACATCAAGTCGCCGCTCATCGAGTCGCCGTGGCTCGCGATGGACCTGGTTTGCCGGGTGCCCGCGACCGCTCAGGCCGCGTGGGGGCTGCTTGATGCCCCCACCCGCCGGGTGCTGGAGCTGTGCCAGGACATCGCTCGGGACGAGACGTTGGCGTGGCTGGAGGAGTCGGTCGCGCAGATCCGCTGGGGGAGCGGCGACAAGCATCGCGCCCCGGTGAAGGACGGGCTGATCGTTGCGGTGTTCCGGTACTACGAGTCCAGGGCCGGAAAGCCGCTGCTGCACGATCACGCCGTAATTTCGATCAAGGCGCGGCGGCCGGACGAGAAGGGGACGTGGGGCCGTGGTGGACGTGATGCGTGGAGCCTTCCAGCACCAGCACCAGCACCAGCACCAGCACCAGCACCGGCACCGGCTGGCCGAAGCCCGTCGACGCCCCACGTACGTCCTGCGCGGCCGCCGCCACGAACCCGGCCTGGATGAGCAGATCGTGCAGGCCGCCGTCGACGGCTGCACCCGCCCCATCGGCTGCGCGCTGACCGCAGACCTGCCCGCGCTGTAGCCGCGCGAGATCGAGGACCGGGCCGTGGTGCGCCCGCTGACCCGCGACCGGACAGCCTACGGCTACGAGCGGTCCCGTCTCGCCGTCGGCGCCCTGACCGCCCGGGTCCACGCGGTGCGTCGCTCGCGGCGTCTGGGCTCCCGGTCCCTGCCGCAACCGTCGCTGTGCCCGCGAGCCCGGCGCCGCGCCTGCGGCCGGACCGCACGGACCGGAAGGCCGGACGGGATCAGAAGCAGGCGACCGACGTCGCCACGGTGGAGCAGACCCGGCGGGTGTTCGAGGCCGCCGCCGAGGTGGCCGCCAAGCTCCAGGACGGCGTACGGGAACGTGCTGTCGCCCACGGCTCCCGACCGCAGCCGGCCCGGCAGCGCCGACGCCGGTGCACCCAGCAGCCCGACCTCCCGCCCACACCGGGCAGGAACACACCCACTGGAGGAGTCGCATGACCATGCCGTCGGAGGACCCGAGGGTCGAGGCCGCCGCAGCCCCGGTGAAGGAAGCCGCCCAGGAGCGCGCCGATGCGTATGGGCCGCGGCGTTGCGAGCCCGTCTGGAAGAGGCCCCGGGCACCGAAATCGCAGGCGCGGAAGAAGCAGGAGCTGACGGCGCACCCCGTGGCACTTCCTGAGTCCGGTGCTTGCACGCGCTGGCCTGCTGGCGTCGCGAATCGATTTTGCGGTGAACCTGTTCGTCCGGGCGGGTGATGGCGGCCCGTGCTCCGTCCACCGGGCGGGCGGTGGCCTGTAGGCCTGGGGAGTGTGAGAAGTGGATTGCGACGACGGCTGGTGCGCGGATGCCGTCGCCTCCTGGATTCCGGTCACCTGGGCAGGCTCCGTCCAAAGCGCCCGGCTCACCGGTGCACGCATCTCGCGCTGGTTCAGTTTTCCGAAGCGGTCCTGTCCTGCGTTCGAAAGGTGTTCGTGATGAGCCGAGGTTTGATCGTCGTGGATGTACAGAACGACTTCTGCGAAGGAGGCAGCGTTCCCGTCGCGGGAGGCGCGCGGATCGCCTCGGCGATCGCGGAACTGGTTGAGCAGAGTGCGGGGCGCGACTACCAGTACGTTGTGGCCACCCGGGATCACCACATCGATCCGGGCAGCCATTTCTCCGAGACCCCGGACTTCCGGGACAGCTTCCCCGTCCACTGTGTGGCAGGAGGCGAAGGATCCGAATTCCATCCGCATTTCGCACCTGTAGTCACGGACGGCAAGGTGCACGCCGTTTTCTTCAAGGGCGCGCACAGTGCCTCCAAGAGCGGCTTCGAAGGCGCGGACGCGCAGGGAACATCCCTGGCGGAGTGGCTGCGCATCCGTGGGGTCGAGGACGTCGACGTGGTGGGCATCGCGACGGACCACTGTGTGCGTGCGACCGCCCTGGATGCCGTCGCGGCGGGCCTTCGCGCACGCGTACGCCTCGACTACTCGGTCGGGGTCGCCCCGCACACAACGGCTGCCGCCGTGAACGACTTCCGCCAGGCGGGCGTTGAGGTATCCGGCGAGGTACTGGCAGCCGAATAGTCTGGATACCGGTTCGACGCCGTTCAGGGCAGGTCACTGACAGGCCCACTACCCCGTCCTGTGGGAGATGGTGTGTCCCGAACCGGTCCCGTCATCGACGAGTTGGTCGATGCTGCGCGTGAGGCGCCTGGGGAATTGGTGACCACCCGGCGTCTGGGCAGCGGGGATGTCCCTACGGTCCGTCTCGGTCGGGCGATCCGGGACCTGCAGCTGTGACGCGGGCCCTGAGCACGCTCACCGCGGCGTTGCCATGGACGGTGCGACCCGGGGGCTGTGTTCAGCCACACCCGCTAGAAGGTGTAGCGGGTGTGGCTGAACGCCTGGCCGTCGTGCCCGAAGCCGTACGCCGTGCCGGGTGCCACCGCAAACAGCAGGTCGTTGCCCTTGCGGATGCTGTCGCCGAAGCCGTGGAAGGTCCCCTCCGGCGAGGTGACGTGGTCCCCGTATTGCGCCTCGAACGCGGCGATGACCTCGTCCTGCCGCGCCGGATCCGTCACCCGCTCTGCCTTGCCCTCGATCACGATGTCGAGGCCTTCGGAGAGTGAGTTGTGCCCTGTGGTGAGTGCGCAGTGGGCATTGCCGGCCAGGTTCTTCGCCTTCTGCTCGCCCGGTCCGGTGCTGAAGTGCAGCGCCCCGTCGTGCCAGGCGGCGATCAGCGGCGTGACGTGCAGCCGGCCGTCCGGCCGGACCGTGGTGATCCAGAAGACTTCGGCGGCCCGCAGCTGGCGCTGGGCCTCGGCCCAGTCGGTGGCGGTAATGTTCTCCGCGCCCGGGCGCGGGTTGAGCGCGGAGCTGTAGCGGGCGTCGAGCTCGGTCTTGGGCTGCTTCGGCGTCATGCGGAACCCCTTTCCCTCTTCTTGTAACGAAGGCTACGCAGCCCGGCCCGGCGGCGCTCAGGCTCGGCTTCTGGCAGAGATCAATGAGCTGGCGAATTCCAGGACTGCGGCCGCCATGACGAACAGCCGGAGGAGATCCGGTTCACGGAGTCGAGCACCTGGAATTTCGCCCTCTGGCAGGCGCGCACCGAACAGCCCGCGAGCCCGGACCGCCTGGTCCGGGCCCGCTCGCGTATCGGGGACGCGATCACGCGCGTGACATCGTGTCCGATGCCCGGCGGGCGTCCGGCTCCACGGCGTCCGGCTGGGCGGTCGCTAGCACCTGGTCGACGAAGTGCCGTACGAGCGCCGCGGTATCGGCGACCGTGACGTCTTTCCCACGTCGTCCTGTGCCACCAGCAGTCCAGCTCAAAGCGGCACATGCCGTGGGAGAGTTCCACGTGCCCGACCCACGGCGCGCGCCTGCAGCGGCGGGTACCGATGGTGTGGCGCTCGGTCGCCGTCACGTGCATCCGGGCGAGGGTGGCGTGGTACCGGGCGGGCAGGGTCCGCCGTTCCAGGCAGCCGCGGCACTCCAGCAGGTGCAGCGCAGCGCCCTCTTTGTCTTGCAGGAAAGACTGCGCCCTGCTCTATCCCTCGTAGGTGTTGCAGCTGCCGCACAGCGGGCCGCGGACGAAGCCGTGGTCATGGCAGTGATCCCAGACCGCAGCTCGGGTCTTCGCGCACAGGCGGCACAGGTAGCCGTCGGCGCGGGTGCTGCGCGTGCGGACCGAGTCGTGCGGCACGCTCCGCAGGTGACCGGTGTACCGCTGGAAGGTGGCTCCAGCGCACGGCGGGCACAGGGTGAGGTAGCCGAGAGAGCTCGGAGCTCCGTCACCTTCTCCCAGCGGTCGAGGAGTTCGCCGTAGGCCCTGTGCAGGATCAGTCTGCCGCCGGAATAGGTCATCAGCTCCAGCGGCCGGGTGTTGGCGATGTTCTTCCGACGGCCGCTGCAGGCCGCGGTGAACTCCTCCCCGGTCAGCTCACCGGGCAGCCCGTCGGCGCCGATGCGCTGCCAGCTGCCGTCGTTCCACTCTTCACAGGGCCGCTGCCGGTGGTGCTTGTGGCGGGCCTGCCGGAACATCCAGGACGCGATCGCCTGCCTGCCAGCCAGCCCGGCCCCGGTCCTCCGGGTGCCACTCATCGCGGTCACGGCAGGGCGGCAGCTGCACCTCGACGACGTCGCCGATGTCCATAGGGAAGTCTGCGAACACCTGCGCGGCGCGGCGGATGTCACGTTCGTCGTACGTAAGGAGCAACACGTGGCGCCCAAGCTCAGCCACGCCGCTATACCCGGCCCGACCGGCCTCGGAAACCTCGCCGGTACGGAAGCCGCCGGCCTCGGGCCGAACTTCACCATCCCGTGGCCGGCCCGACTGAACCCCGGGGTCGAGGATGCGCCGGCTCAGCCTCCAGGTGACGGCGGACCGTCGCCTTGTTTGGTGGGGGCGCGTGCGGGCTGCGTACGGTGATCCGTCTGTCGATCCCCCACAGGTGGGACGGGCTTCCCGGACAACTGGAGCGACGATTCGCCGCGGACGCACCAGCGTCACCCGACTGCACGGTGAACTGGGCCCCGAGCAGGCTCCCGTCACCTAGGCCATGGTCCGTGCCCACATCGCTACCTTGCGCGGGGCTCCGGCCGGGGCGGCGCCCCGGCCGCCGACGGTGCGGCAGATGAGTGGTGGCTCACCCGTCACCCCACGGCCCTGACCGAGGAGGACCGCGCCGGTCTGAAAGACGTTCTGGCCCGCTGTCCCGAACTGGACACGGCCGCCAGGCATGTCCGCGACTTCGGCGAGATACGCAGCGGCCGCCTCGGCAAAATCGATCCTGCTCCAGTAACTCCTCGCGACTATGCTGCTCTGTCCCTGGCCGGTGTTCCTGGGCTCCCTGGACAGAGCCCGTGGTCGCCGCATGACGTCTTGGCCCCGGTTGAGTCTCCCGTGGGGGGAGACATCAAGGTGGGGGGCATGGACAGCGACACGCTCTATTCCATCGGAGAACTATCCCGCCGGACCGGCCTGACGGTGAAGACCATCCGGTTCTATTCCGACAAGGGCATCGTCCCGCCAACCGACCGGAGCCCGGCTGGTTACCGGCTCTACGGCCTCGACGCACTCGCACGCCTGGACCTGGCCCGCACGCTGCGTGCTCTCGGGCTCGATCTGGCGACCGTGCGCAAGGTGCTGGACCGGGAGGCATCCATACCGGAAGTCACCGAAGCACACGCCAATGCCCTGGACGTGCAGATCCAGACTCTCCGCCTGCGCCGGGCAGTCCTCCGCGCAGTCGCCAGACGCGGCCCCACCACCATGGAGATGGACCTCATGCACCGACTCGCCACGCTCTCCCAGGCCGAACGACGCCGACTGGTATCCGGATTCATCGACGACGCCTTCAGAGGTCTTCACACCAACCCCGAGTTCGTGACCCTGATGCGATCCGCCATGCCTGAGCTCCCCGACGATCCCACGCCCGAGCAGGTCGAGGCCTGGGTGGAACTCGCCGGACTCTGCCAGAACGCAGACTTCCGTGTCGCGATACGCCGCACAGCTGAGGACCAGGCGGAAGAGCCTTCCCAGCAGGACCTCAGCACTCTGCACGATGCTCTCGACCAAGCGATGCGTGAACGGATCGCCGAGGCCGCATCCGCCGGCCTCCTGCCCGCCTCCGCCAAAGGTGCATCCCTTACCGACTCGCTGGGCGGACTCTACGCCGACGCATTCGAGCGTGCCGACGAAAGCGATCTGCGCCGCTGGCTCCTCGCCCGCCTGCAGACAGCCGCCGATCCACACGCCGAGCGCTACTGGCAACTCCTGGCAATGATCAATGGATGGCCCGCATCACCAACGCTCGCTCCCGTCTACTCCTGGTTCACTGCCGTCTTCGCCAAGAGCGATGACGACCATCACAAAGGTCTGATGCGATGAGGACGCGCGACCTGAAGTTCGGCTTGTTCGCAGACGAGCAGGGGCAGGGGCTGGCATGGGTCGAGAAACTCGTTGAGGACGCTGTGGGCTCCCGGAGCGCCCGGATCATCAGTGAGACCGTCGCACACACTTTTGCCGGGAGCGAGCTGTCGACCGCTGACGTGTAGGCCTCTCTGGCGGAACAGCGGGCCGTGGAACATCCTGCCCAGAGCAGCGGCGCACGGCAACTGATCGAGCTGCGCGTCCACTTGGTGTGTTCTCTGCGGACACGGCGGGCGACCCGCAAGACAGTGATCAAGACATTGTGTCCAGAGGGAATGGCCCCCCACACCTGCCGTGTTCCGTGGATGGCTGCCTGAAGTGGTTCGCGGTGCCCGGTGGCGCACGGGACGGCCGCCGTGTGGATCGCGGCCACACCAATTCCGGACCCGCAGGCCGTATCACCGCGAGGCAGGACTGAGGCAAACGGCCTGGCCATAGCCACCAGCGCTGGGCGAATCGTCACCGCGCCGCGGGCTGACGCCAACGTCCAGGTGCGAGTCGTACGGCGTTGGCGAGGTGCGGGGCCCGGGTGGTGGGCGTGGAGCCAGGCGCCGGGGATGGCGGAGCAGTTCCGGCGCGAATTGCCGGGGGTCCCGCTCGTGCGCGGGGACGGTAACCGGCTGCCGCTGGCCGACGGCTCGCTCGGCCTCGTCTCGTATGCCCAGTCCTGGCATTGGACCGACCCCGTACGCGCCGTCCCGTCCGCCTTGCGGGCTCTCCCCCGGGGCGCGCTCGCGTTGTGGGGGAACGACCCGGACCCGTCCATGCCATGGGTGGCGGAGCAGGGGGTCAGGATCGAGGAGTGGATGGGGCCCGAACGCCCCTCCGCAACCGCGCCGATCGTCGCGACCGCGGCTGGAAGCAGCGCCGCGGCGTACCCGACCCGGCGCGCGAAACGCGCGGAGATGCCACCTGAACCAGACTCGGAGACTTCCCTCTGCAGGACGCAGGCCTACACCGCGGCAAGCGACCACATGATCATCACCGCGTTCCGTGGCACGGAACCGGTCCGGATCAAAGACTGGCTCTCGGACGGCACTACACCGCCCCGCACCGGGCCCGGTGGCACCGGATACGTCCACCACGGATTCGCCGCAGCACTGGAATCGATCTACCCCGAGGTCAAAGACACCCTCGCGGAGTTCCGCACCAACGGCCAGAGCGTCTGGTTCACCGGACACAGCCTCGGCGGCGCCCTGGCCATGCTCGCCGGCGCACGCATGTACCTCGAAGAGCCACGCCTGGCCGCGGACGGCGTGTACACCTACGGCCAGCCCCGCACCTGCGACCGGCTCCTGGCCGCCGCGTACAACAAGGGCTTCAAGAACCGCATGTACCGCTTCGTCAACAACAACGACATCGTGCCCCAGATGCCCCCCGAGCCCGCCTACACGCACGTCAGCGCACTGCGCTACATCGACTCCCGCGGCAAGCTGCACGAGACCATGCCATTGCTCGGCTCACTCACAGACCGGGCCAGGGGCCTGACGGCCGACCTCCTGGCACCGGCCGGCGACGGGGTGCGCGACCACTTCATTAAGGCCTACGTCACGGCCTTGGAGAAGAACCTGGCGTGAAACGGGCGGCGCCAGGGGCGTGCGGGCGCCTGCATCTGGACCGCAGCAGCTTACGGTCCCCTCGGGGAGGCGGCGCTGGAAGTACTCGCTCGCGTATCGTCCCCGTGGACCCCCGGTCTTCGGACGCTCTTCCTCGGCGGATCGTCCCACTCTGATCAGTTCTGCGAAAGCTTTTGCCACGGGAGATATGCCGCCTGGGCCGTGCCGGAACGCGGCTCGGTCGCCCTGCGTACGGCTAGGGCGAGTTGGAGAACTGAGGTCCGTGTCTCGCCTCGTGCCCTGATGATCTGGGTGTGGGGCGAGGGGATCTTTCAGATGATCAGTGGGCGTTGCTGCGGCCGTTGTTACCTAGGCGCTGAGCACGCCCACGAGGGTGATGGTGCTGCCGAATCCAACGGCGCCGAGGGTGGTTCCGGCGATGGCGGTCCACAGGCGGCCGATGCCGTGATGCGCGTAGTGGATGCCGGCCACGCCGAAGATGAGGGCGAGGGGCCCGGCGATGACCGCGAACGCGAGCGCGGGCGTCCACAGGCCGATAACGGCGAATACTCCGAGGACGACGGCGGTGGGGCCCAGTGCGACTGCGGGTGTGTCGGTTCGGTCGGGCGTGGTCGGCTGAGGCATGGCCTGACTCCCTGTTTGAACGCGTTCAAATCGTGGGGTGAGTGTACCAATTCGGGGGAGGGGCTACTGGTTGGGGGCCACGCGGGACGCGCCCGCTGGTCGGGGGTGCCAGCCACAGGCGGCCAAGCCCGGCGCGTCCGACGCTCAGGGCGCGGTGGAGAGATCATCTATGGAACGGTCCCATTCACGCCGTCATCGTCTTCATGATGGCCGCCTGCGTGGGAAGGTCGTCGGAGTCCTGACCTTCCACAGCACCAGCGGGGGCGTTGCCGGATCACTGCGCGCTGGCCTGACGGCTGCCGGGGTCAGCACGCCCGTACTGCCATAAGCGCATCGGCTGGTCCAGGAGCTGCGTGGCATATCGCTGGACCAGCCCCGGGCCGCGTGCCTGGGGCTCGGTCCTGCTCAATCCCTGGGCCAGAGCCATACGGCGACGAGCCCTGTTCATCGGTCACCACGCCCGGCTGTTCGCTCCGCTGAGGCCCTCCCGCAGGGCGGAGCGCGTGACGCGCGGCGCAACAGATGGGAGGGCGGAGGGTCCTTCTCGCGTCCCGGAGATGCCCTCCGGGAGAATCCCGAAACCACCCCGAACTGGTGCGACGCCTGAACCTCGAGCCAGCACCCCTGCCGGGTCAAGACACTCTCCCAGCGGCCGGGGCTGCTTGGCGGTGGCGGTGGCGGCTGCGGACTGGAGGGGTGTCGTTCCGCGATGCGGGCCGGTGCGCTGACCCGCCCCAGGTGCGACGCGCGTCGGGTCGGCGCACACTGGCACTGTGTGGCCCGGTTGAAGGGAAATGCGCCATGACTGGACTCGTCCGCCGCTCAGCTGGCGCCCCCGCGGGCAAGCCGCAGGGGTGTTCAGTCCTGCAGGGCAAGTGGCGTTGAAAAGGGACTGACCCATGCCAGTGCCAGGACGGCAAGCCGTCCGGCTCCTGGTCGTGGCGCTCCTCGCCGCGGTGGTCTCGCTTGCTGCCGCCGAGGGGCAGAGCAGGAGCAGGTGCGAAACGGTACCCGTGCAGGCGGCGGTGGTCACGGATGCAAGGGCTGCCGGACACCCTTTGGGCCCCGGCTATTGCGACAATTGCCCCTCGTGCCCCGGTTGTCCGGCATTCGACGAGGATGACGTAGAGCCTCAAGAGCCGCCTCCTCCCGAACAACCTCCTCCCGAACAACCTCCTCCCGAAGTACCTCCAGAGGCGCCTCCCGAACAGTCTCCCGAAGTACCTCCAGGGGCGCCTTCCGAAGTACCTCCGCCTACGCCAACACCTGACTCACCGCCCGTACCCCCTGGGACCGATCCTCCCGACACGGATGGACCCATTACCGACGGCCCGGGCACGGACGACCCCGGCACCGAAGACCGGACGCCGGACGGTGACGAGGGGGCGGGAGCCTTGCCGATCGTGCTCGTGCTGCTCGGCACCGCGATGGTCACCACGGCTGCCGTCATCGGCGTCCGCCACCGGGGACCGCGCTGGGCACGCCGCCACGTGCATGCCGTACTGCGCAGCGGCCCCGGTCTCGACAGCGTGCGCGAGAGCCGCGACTCCGATTCGCCGGACCGCACGGTACGGCTGGAGCCTCACCGCGACCCCGGCGAGCAGCATGTTCAGGAGGAGGACGATCGATGACCGTGGCGAGTCCCGCAGAGCCCATGTCCGTACGGGCCCTCCTGTTCGGCGAAGAGGGCGGGAGTACCACCGACGTCCTCGCCGGTCATCTTCATGAGCGCGATGTCGCGGAGACGATGTCGCACGGTGCGCGGGCTATAGGGGGTTCGGCAGGCCGCGTCGTCGAGCGTGAAGTCGCCACCGTAGTCAACGGGTTCCTCGCCATGGATCTGATCGACCTGCTGGGTGCGGGCTGGCGCAAGCACTCCGCTCTCACGGCTGCCGCCCGCCGTACCCGCGACGCCCCGGACAGCGAGGAGCTTGTCGCTCTGGTGAGCCATCACATCACGTCAACCCACCGTCCTTGCGTCGACTTGATCATCGATGGAGTCAAGGCCGGGGCCATCGACCTGGCAATTACCGTCGACTTCGACCTCAAAGGGGTTCTCGCCATCGTCCGTGAGGCACGTTTGGCCGGCCTGCGGTCCGCAGAGTGCACGGCGACCGGGACCCTCGCGATCGCGGAGAATACGGTGGCCAGCCGGAACCGCAGCATCGATCTCCCGGGCGTGATACGGCTCCGGTCAGGGCTCCCCCTCCTCACCCCGGAACAGCTGGCTTCTGGGGGCGGTCCCACCCCCGAATCCATTGCGGCAGTGAATGGCTTCCGCACGTGGCTCGAATTTCACGCCGAGGAGAACGCGGTACTTGGCGAGCTGGCCCGGGCCAACCCGGAAACCCTGGAGAACCTGCTGAGGGCAGGCGAGCGTTACTGGCTCGGCACGCGATAAGCGCGGCGCGGGGCGCCGAAGCGGAGGGCCGAAGGACCACTACAGAGGTTTTCTCAACGAAATGATCTCGTGAGGTGACCCGGCCCAGGGGGATCCCGCGAGCTGCGATGAGTCCTGCGGCGGCCGGTAGTCGTAGTGTCGAACCTGTTCCCGAGGAGGACTTCTGATGCGCAGCGTGACCTATTCGATGGGCGTCTCCCTTGACGGCTACGTCGTCGGGCCGGACGGCGATTTCGGCTGGACGGCGCCTGACGAGGAGGTCTTTCGCTTCGTCACCGACGAGATCCGGGAGGTCGGTGTCCACCTGTTGGGACGACGGCTGTACGAGACGATGCTGTACTGGGAGACCGCCGACCAGGATCCATCGCTCGACGACTCGATGCTCGAGTGGGCCGCGCTCTGGAAGCCGCTCCCAAAGGTGGTGTTCTCCACCACGCTGTCGGCAGTGCGGGGCAATGCCCGCCTGGCCTCCGGCGGCCTGGCGGAGGAGATCGAGCGGTTGCGGGCCGAGCCGGGGGAGGGCGACATCGCGATTGGCGGCGCGACTCTCGCCGCCGAGGCGGCCGCGTTGGGTCTGATCGACGAGTACCGGGCCAGGGTCTACCCGGTGCTGGTTGGCGGTGGAGTTCCGTTCTTTCCCCAGCGCGAGCGCCGGGTGGATCTCGAACTCGTCGAGAGCCGCACCTTCAGCTCGAGCGTCGTCTACCTCCGCTACCGCGTGGCGCGTTAGCCGGCTCGTCCGCCGAGCCCTAGGACGAACGGGCCAGCCAGTGACGTCTTCTCAGCGAAATGATCTGCGCGAAGCGGTGTGAACCACCGCCTGGCGAAGACGAGTCGGGCGGACCACACCCGACGGCAGACACACGTAAAGCCCCTGGTAGGACAGGCCTCACCACAAGATCATGTCGGCAACCACCAGAGGTTTCAGGTTGGTCACCCATGTCGCCACGCTCGACGTCCCGCGCCACGTCGTTTACCACCACTCACGCTGCTGGCCGCAAACCGGTGGCGGATCGGCACCCCGCGTGGCAGCCGGGCACGCGGCCCGTTCCGCCAGGCCGTCCTGGCCCTGCGCTGGTTCCGCGAACGCGGCTGCGTGCACTGCCTGGCGCGCGACGCCGGCTACCGCTACCTCCACGAGGGCATCGACACTCACCGACCAAGTCCCGGATCTGCACAAAGCATTCGGCGGCAACGTGCAGTTCCTTGCCGCACCCGGCGGCACCCCGCTGTGGGTCTCCGACGTCGAGCCCCTCCACCCCCGACATCACCGCCGCCCGCATCCACGCACTCCCCGCGCTGTACCGCGCAGCGGCCAACGGCCGCCCCACCCTGGCCGACAAGGGTTACATCGGCGCCGGAATCAACATCCTCGTCCCGGTGCGGCGGCCGAAGGGCCGCTCCGAACAGGCCCTGCATGCCGACACACGCACCACCAACAACCTGATCAGAGGCGTCCGCGCTCTCGGAGAACGCGCTGCTGCCGAGCTCAAGCCGCGCTGGCGCACCCCGCGACACATCTGCGGCGATCCACTCGCACATCGCACATCGCACATCGGGCATCGGGCATCGGGCACAGGACATCGACGACTGGCGGCCCCGGTGCCACAGCATCGCCCGGACTCGCCGCGACACGCAGCGAGTCCGGGGCCAGCGCGAGGAACTCATCGAGATCACTGCGGAACCACTCGCGCCACCCATCCGTACGCGCGCAAGCATCTTCGATGACACGCCCGCGAGTCTGACCACCATGCCGTACGCAGCCGTCGCCGCGCGAGGTTGAAGAACAAGCTGAGAACCTGTGACAAACCTCCGCCGCAAGGCGTCCGCTGCAGGCTGGTCGGAGATCGTTGCCGATCCGGAACGCGTCAGGCCTGGTCGCGCCCGGCCGCCCGGTCCGAGACTCGGGGTGTGCCCCGTCGCCCTATCGCCGCCGCCGCTGTCGTCGTCCTCGCGCTGAGTCTCGCGAGCGTAGTGCTGCACGTACACCTCTCCGGTTCCTCCGGCGGCCACCGCAACCCGGGCATACTGCAACGCACGCCGCCGGTCGAGTCGGACGGCAAGGCGCCGAACGTTACCCCGGCCGAGTGCGCCGCACCGCCCGCCGCCGCACCGCCCGCCGCCCCGGCGCGCTCCGCCCGGTCAGCTCCGCAACAGACAGCCAACCGCACGGATTTCAACGGCGACGGCTTCCCCGACATCCACCTCGACGCCTGGTACCGCCCGAAGGAGGGTGGCGGCTGGCTGCACCACCGCGCCGTCGTCCCCGGCTCGGCGCAAGGCATCGCCCCGGCGGCCGGCGTCTCACTGAGCCTTCCCGGACTCGACCCGGCCACCAGCACCCGCCCGCTGGTCGCGAACAGCGCCGCCCACCTCACCGGGGACCTCGACGGCGACGGCCTGGCGGACCTCGTCATCCAGAACCTGTTCCACGACCGCGAGCGCTCCTGGACCGGACAGAGCATCGTCTGGGGCAGTCGGAAGGGCACGCCACGCGTGCTGCGACTCCCCGCCGAGTACCCGTTGTTCCCGGCGGCCGGTGACTTCGACGGAGACGGGGCGCTGGACCTGGTGGGGCTGCGAGACGGCCGCGAGGTGCGGCCTCCGGGCTTCCACGAGCTGCGCCGCTCGGCCTGCATCACTATCCTCTACGGGCCGTTCACCCGCACCGGCGCACCCCGCAGGACCGTAGCCGTCGAGGCGACCCAGGGTGGATACGTGGGTGTGTCCACCCTCGTCACCGGCGACTTCGACGGAGACGGCCGCGATGACGTGGTCACCCGAGGAGGGCTGCCGATGCCACCGGAGGATCAGGACGTGTCCGACGGGTACAACAAGGACCGCCTGCTGCCCGGCCTCGTGGACACCCGCTACTACCGCGGTACGCCCGCAGGGCCGGCCGTGGCCTCCTTGCCCACTCGCGTGGGCAAGGCTCTGCCACTGCCGGGCGGCGACCGGACCACACCGCTGCTCACCGCCGGGAAACTGGACGGCGACGGGTTCACGGACATCGTCCAGACCGACGGCACAATCCTGCACGGCGGGCCGCACGGCCCCGGCGCCCGCACCAGTCGGCTTCCCGCTGCCTACGACACCCGGGGCGAGGACCCACCCGGAACGTTGCGGACCATCGGCTATACCGGAGGGCCCGTCCTCGCCGACCTGAACGGCGACGGTTAGGACGACCTGGTGGACCGGGACTCCCGCAGTAAACCGGCGGGCACCCTGACCGTTCTGCTCTCACAGCCGAAAGGCGGCTACGCGCCCCCACTCACCATCGACCGCTACGGGCTCTATCTGCCCAGCCGTCCCGCGCACAGCGCCGACGCCGACAACTTCGGCTGGGACGTCGCCGCTGCCGACCTCGACGGCGACGGCCGCGCCGAACTCCTCGCCGGATACCGGGGCTTCTCCAAGCCCCGAGAGGAACACGGCTATTGGGTCTTCCCCGGAACAGCCGACGGCCCGGGCATCAAGAAGGCGCGGTTCGTGCCCGTACGGGAAGTGGGCACAAGATGACTGCCTTCGGCAAACCTACGCAGCGGTCCTGCCCCGTAGATGGCCGAAACACCCCGACGCGAGGAGTTGGCCTCAGAGGAGCGATGGTCGGCGGGACAGGACCTGCCTTGGCGCCCAAACATCCGGCACAGAGCTGTACTGCACGTTCATCAGTAGTCAGCGTTCCGAACGCGCCTCCACGATCGAGGCGACCATGGCGAAGGCGGCGCTCGGTGGCTGGCGTCTCACTGTGACCAGCTCCCGCGAAATCCCCTGACCACAGATGGTCTGCTGGCAATCCTGGCACGTCCCCGGGCCCATTCCGGCGCCGTCCGACTGAATGTGGTGGCCGAGATCGAGACGGGGTGGGAGTGCTCGGTCATCAAGTCTCCTGCCGGAAGGGTCGCGGCGTGCGGCTCCAGCGGCCCCCTGCCATCTCGGCCGTGATGCCCGGGCCGAACCCGGCCGGGAGGCCGCGCTTGGTCGGCGGCGGCGCCACCCTCGTCGAACAGCCGACGTAGCGCGTCAAGTACGTCGGCGCTCGCGATGTTCCCGTACTCCGTGAGCGTGGCCCGGCTGTGCCGAAACGCCTCCGGCTCGACATGGAGGAAGGTGCTCAGGTCGTAGTGCGTCGCCTGCGCGATTTCCTTGTCCTGCGCGATGCAGACCAGCAAGCCTGAGCAGTGCACTGGCTTCTCCCCAGGCAGGGCTCAGCGTGGGCCGGAACTCTCGCAGAGCCTAGGACCACCGCGCCCAGGACGCTTCAGGGGCAGGGGAGTTGGGCGAGGCCGGGGCCTGCAGGTGCGTCGTGGTGGCCCGCCAGGTAGGAGGCGGTCTGGCCGGGTGTGGGTCCCGTCGGTCGTCGTCCCGCCGACCTGACTCGGCCGGCTAGCGGCAGTACCCGTGTGCGCTGCCCATGATCTGGGCGGTCTGCTTCGAGGTAGTGCCGAGTTCCTTCATCGTCTTCTTCGCCTGGTCGGCGAGCGCCACGCCCTGGGCGGCACAGAAGGCATTGCCGTGGATGAGGAGCGCTTCGTCGCTGATGCTTGCCATGTCCGGATAGTTGTCCCGAATCGTCTTGAGATAGAGCTTGGACAGAACGCCTGTCAGCTGGCGCGGCTTGGCGCGGTCCTCGGAGGAGCCCGCCGGGGCGCCTTCTTGAGAGGTTTCCGAGGGCGCGTGGGCAGCCGACGCCGCGGGGGCCGGGACGCCGGAGCGGTTGTCGCCGGAGTCGTCGCATGCCGAGGTGCCGAGGGAGGCGACCGTCAGGCACAGGATGAGTGTGGGCAGGCGCTTGTACATGAATCTCCTGGTCGAGGGGGCAGCGGCGCTCATTCTCACCCGTGGCCGGCGCGTACGGCGAACGGGTTCCTCGCTGTGCTTGCCGCGGTTCAGTGCGGCAGGACCGGCCAGACGGTATGAGGTGGTTGCAGGGGGCGTACCCGCCGGAGCGTGTGCCTGCGGGGTCGCGGATCTCGCCGGTATGCCTGATCCAGGTCACCACCCGAAGCCGGTAGCCCTCAGGGGTGGTGTGCGTCAGCTCGATGACGGCGGTGGGGTGACTCCCGAGGACGCCCACCCAGGCACCCCGCAGCCACTGGGGCGGTGTAGGGCGGGGCCCGGCCGCCCGCCGCTTTGCGCTCGCCGCGCCCGGCCGCCGTGTCGCCGCTGGGTCTGTGCGTTGCGACGCCCGTCCGCCGTCCGCCGCCTGGACTTCCGCCGCGCTGTCGTTTGGTGCCCCGGCCGGTGCCCGGGCACGCCATTCCATGTCGACGGCCCGAGCCGCTGTCCATCCGCCCCGCGTTCCGCGGCCCGCCGGGGCCGCCGCCGGGCCCGGGGCCTGCGCTTTCCGTGTCGCTGTGCCCGCCGGGCCCGCGACGGTCCGGCGCCCGCCCGCCCGCCCGCCCGCCTTGCCGCCGCCCGTCGCTCGGCGCCGGCCTGCCGTCGGACACCATCTCGCCGCGCCGCCGTGTCGCCGCCCGCGCTTGGGCCCGGAGTCGGGTTCTAGACGTGAACGTCGCGGAATGCCCGCCGCGTTCTGTCGTCCGCGAGCACCATCGCAAAGGGCAGGGTCGTGGGCCGGAACGTCAGGAGAAGCAACCGCCTCCAGGCGCAGACGGCTGGCTTTCGCGGCTGGCGCTGACCTGGACTTGCGCAGGCAGCCAGGGCCGTCACCGAGGCTGCGACTCAGGCGATCCGACGCCTGCAGGCGGACCCGCAACATCCCTCGCGTGGCTGCAAGCAGTTCGCGAGGATGGGTAGCGTCTTCATCTTCCGCTTGAACGCCGAACTGAGGGCAGAACCAAATCGGAATCGGCATCAGGGACGACCTGCTGGAGACCGCGGCCGGCCTGGCCAGCGGCCGGGCGCGCGCCAGACAGCGCCGCTCGGCCACTGCGCAGGAGAGTGTCGAAGAGCTTGCCGGCCTGGCCGGGCGGCCCGGTGCTGTTGCAGTCGCGGCGCGCGGCAGTGGTTACGCGTAACCCCGACTCGACTGCAGCGTCGGAGCTCTCAACGGGGTCTTGCCGCCACCCCCGGTTCAGGCGGCGGCCTGGGAAATGAAAACTCGTTCCAGCAGGGTGTGCAGGGAGTCCCGCTCCTGGTCGCTGAGCCTGTCCAGGCCCTCCTGCGTGGCGCGCATCTTCGCGCGAATCGTGTCGGTGACGCGCTCGCCCTCGGCTGTGAGGACGACGTTCCTGATGCGCCGGTCGGAGGGGCTGGGCTCGCGGCGCACCAGGCCACGCTTCTCCAGCCGGTCGACGATCCCGGTCATGTTGGAGGCGTCGCAGGTCAGGGTGTGGGCCAGGGCACGCATCGCGGCGGGGCCCCGGCGCAGCACGGTCAGTGCCTTGCCCTGGCTCGCGGTGAGGTTCTCGCTCGCCGCCGCGACGGTGAAGTCGCCGTAGTAGGCACCGAGGCACACCGAGAGCAGCTCCATGAGCCGGGCCATATCGACGCGGGCGGTTCCTGTCATGGGCGTCACTTTACCCAGGAAGCTTGACATTCTCAAATATTTACATTTACCGTCTTCTCGTTGCTTGAAGTTATCAACCATCAAAGTTAGCAAGTACCTACGAGGAGCACCTCCGTGACCGTCACTGCGTCTTCGGCCCCCCGCGCGGCCGAGATCCTGTCCCGGCCCGTCGCGCTGAACGGCCTGACCGTCCCGAACCGCATCGTGATGGCGCCGATGACGCGCATGTTCTCCCCGGGCGGCGTCCCCGGTGAGGACGTGCGGTCGTACTACGCCCGTCGCGCCGCCGCGGGTGTGGGCCTGATCGTCACCGAGGGGACCTACGTCGGCCACGAGTCGGCCGGACAGAGTGACCGTGTGCCGCGGTTCCATGGTGAGGAACAGCTGGCGGGATGGGCGAAGGTCGCCGAGGCCGTTCACGCGGCGGGCGGCACGATCGTCCCGCAGCTGTGGCACATCGGCATGGTGCGCAAGCAGGGCGATGCGCCCTACGTCGACGCCCCCGCCGTCGGCCCTTCCGGCCTCCGCGTCGACGGTACCGAGGGCACCGGCAAGGCGATGACCCGGCACGACCTGGACGACGTCATCGGCGCTTTCGTCGAGGCTGCCGCGGCCGCCGAGCGCATCGGCTTCGACGGCGTCGAACTGCACGGCGCCCACGGCTACCTCCTCGACCAGTTCCTGTGGGCGGGGACGAACCGCCGTACCGATGCCTACGGCGGCGCCCCCGTGGCCCGTACGAAGTTCGCGGCCGAGATCGTGGCCGCGGTCCGTGAGACCATCTCGCCCGACTTCCCGGTGATCTTCCGCTACTCGCAGTGGAAGCAGGAAGCCTACGATGCGAGGCTCGCCCAGACCCCGGAGGAGCTGGAGGCGATCCTGACCCCGCT
Source organism: Streptomyces sp. NPDC055287 (assembly GCF_053646035.1). Lineage (NCBI taxonomy): Bacteria > Bacillati > Actinomycetota > Actinomycetes > Kitasatosporales > Streptomycetaceae > Streptomyces > Streptomyces sp. NPDC055287. The sequence goes on from NZ_JBSHNE010000037.1 coordinate 33,315, forward strand.
TGCCGCGGCCGGCGTCGACGCCTTCCACGCCTCTACCCGCCGCTACTGGCTCCCGGAGTTCGAGGACTCGGACCTGAACCTCGCGGGCTGGACCAAGAAGCTCACCGGCAGGCCTACCATCACCGTCGGCTCGATCGGCCTCGACGGCGACTTCCTCCGCGCGTTCGCGGGCGAGGGTGCCGCGGTCGGCAGCATCGACAACCTCCTCGACCGCCTGGAGCGCGACGAGTTCGACCTGGTCGCCGTCGGCCGCGCGCTGCTCCACGACCCGGAGTGGGCGGCGAAGGTCCTGGCGGGCCGGGTCGAGGAACTGAAGCCGTACGACGCGGCGGCGCTGAAGACGCTGAGCTAGCGTCCTGCGCCGGGGATTCTTCGGCAGAAGCGGGCGAGGGAGAGGGAGTTGCCCATCGTGCCGGCGTCGCCGCCGGGGCCCCAACCGGAGACACTGCTCAGTCGGGCGATAGCTCTGGCGGGGTCACCGGTTCGGGTGGGCTGTTCCACCTCGAAGTCGTGACCAGTCAGGGGCTCAACGAAACGGCCCGGCAACTGGCCGACTCGATCAGGCCCGAGGGCGGCTGCGGTCCTCGGGCGGAAGGCGCCTTGTCGCTATTGTCGCAGTGGAGATGGTCCTGGCGAGAGGTCCTCCAGGGGAGTGGCTGAGAGGGGGGTTACGCCACGGCGAGCACCGTGCGGCAGTCGTGCCAAGCGGGAGCGCTGAGCAGGTTCTGCCATCGGGTGAAGAGGGCCAGGAGATCGGCACCGCACCTCTCGCGGAAGGCTGGGTCGATACGCGCGAGGTCGAGTTCATTGGCGGCGGACAGTTCGGCAAAGTCCCGGCACGCCTGCGCCGACGGCGTATGGGTGAGGCCGGTGAACCTGTCACGGAAGGGGACGTCGTGCGCAGTGAGGACCGGGTGGGTGGCCCTTCGGTCGCAGGAGGCGTAGAGGTAGACGACGGCCTCGGCCTCGGTGCCGATCGCGGTCTCCAGGTCGGTACGGCGGTCCAGAGGCAGCAACGCGGTGGGGAAGCCGTCGGTTCCGTAAAACGCATGGCACAGGCCGGTGAGTTGCAGGGCGGGGCGAGCCTCCCATGCAGCGAGCTGCGCGCGCACGCGCTGAAGGTGGGCGAGGAGAGTGCCCCCGGGGTGGGCAATGCCCTGAGCACCGAGTCGGCGCAGAAGCGAGACGGCCCGGTCGGTGGGGGAAACGGGAGCGGTCACAGGCCGGCTTCCTTTCGGTGGGTGGGGTCAGCACCCGCCTGGCGACTTACCTCAGTCCGGATCCTCGCGAAGATGCGGGGCGGGTTGCCGCCCGGCGCCCGGTGGTGATCTTCCCGGCACCGTTCATCCCAGTCAACCCTGGGAATTGCTCACTACTTCCAAGCTGCAACTCGGGGCCCGCTTCGGTGACCGCCGCGTCTTCGTGGCCGTGTGCCAGGCAGGAAGCCTCAGTGCTGTAGCCCGGGCTTTGGGTTGCCACGCTGACCTGGGCTGATCAGTTCGTGGTGCGCAGGTGCGGTCAGGTGGTACGGGTGCCTCGGCGGCGGGCAGCGCGTGCGGATGGCGACACGCGCTGTTCGCGTGGGCCCGTGAAGTGCTGACTGGTCACGGCGGGCTCAAGATTTCCGAGGCAGGGGCCACTGGGACGAATGGGGTGAGAAAGGTTGCCTGGCCAACCCGCCGGTCATCAGGTCGCCGGCGTCCTGCCAGGCGGTGGCTCCAGCGCATTGCGCACGATTCCGGGCAGACGGGCGACGGCGGAGGGCGGGGCCGCTTCCAGCGGCCTCACCGTGTCACCCCGGCGACGGCCGTGATCAGGCCATCGTTCCGTCACCTGATCGGCCCACCAGGACCTAGAGTATGCGCGTGACCGAGCAGAACTCCGAACTCATCGCCGGCCGGTACCAGCTGGTCGAACGCATCGGCCAGGGCGGCATGGGCCGGGTCTGGCGGGGCGTCGACCAGCAGCTCTTCGGACGCGAGGTCGCCATCAAGGAGATCCTCTTCCCGGTGGGGCTGGACGAAGGCGACCGCGCCACACTGCTCCGGCGCTTCACCGGCGAGGCCCGTGCGGCGGTCACTCTCAGCCATCCCGGCATCATCACCATTCACGACGTCGTGGAGCACCGGGGCGCTCCCGTGATCGTCATGGAGTTCATCCGGGGACAGTCCCTGGCCGCGGCCATCCGCCAGCAGGGCCGGCTGCCCGCGCAGCGGGTGGCGGAGATCGGCTCCGCCATGCTCGACGCGCTTGCCGAGGCACATGCCGCGCGGATCGTCCACCGCGACATCAAGCCGGACAACGTGCTCCTGACCAAGGACCGCGTCGTCCTCACCGACTTCGGCATCGCCCACCTCGCGGACGCCACGACCAAGCTCAGCCACAGCGGGATCGTCATCGGCACCCCGCACTACATGCCGCCGGAGCAGTTGGAGGGCAAGCGCCCGACCCCCGCCAACGACCTGTGGGCGCTCGGCGCCACCCTCTACCACGCCGTCGAGGGGCAGCCGCCGTTCGACGCCGAGGGGCTCCACGCCCTAGCCGTGGCCGTCTTCACCCGCCCCCACCGGCCGCCGACCCACGCCGGCCCGTTGGCGCCCGTGCTGGACGCGCTCCTCACCAAGGACCCGGCGCATCGACCGGGGGTCGCCGAGGCCGCCGAGTTGCTGGCGTCGGCGCTGCGGTCCTCCCGGTCCCGGGCAGGCGTAACCGCCGAGGGCGTCCAGCCCGAGGCCGTACCCGTACCCGCACCGGATCCGGCACCTGTTCCGGACGCGGCGACGGAGCACGCCCCCACCCCGACGGAGCGGGAGGCGGAACTGCCGTCCCCGCCACCCCGGCCGACGCCCACGGTCAGGGACTCCGCATCCGCCCCCGACTCCCCAAGCAGGCCCGTACCGAACCGGCCGACCACCACGCCCGTGCCCCTTCCCACGGCCGAGGCCGAGGACGTCGTCTCGCTCGGTGGGAGGGACCAAGAGGGGCGCGCCGACGGGGTGACCGCCCGGCGGCGCGCACTCACCCGGCGCTCCACCCTCCTCGGGGTGGCCGTGGCCACGCTCACCGTCGGCTCCGTCCTGACCTGGACCTTCAATCGCGACACCCCGCCCGGCGGCGGTGGTGCGGCCGGCAGTGGCTCTGCGGCTTCCCCCGTGACCGTGGTGATCGGGGTGGACGCACCGCTCAGCGGCGCCCTGTCCTCCCTGGGCGTCGGCATCAAGAACTCCGCCGACCTGGCAGCCGAGACCGCTAACCGGACCCGCCACGTACCCGGCGTGAACTTTCAGATCAAGGCCCTGGACGACGATTCCTCTCCCGCCAAGGGCGCGCCTAACGCGGCCCAGTTCGTCGCCGACGAGAAAGTGCTGGGCGTTGTCGGACCACTCAACTCCGGTGTCGCCCGGACCATGGCGGAACCGCTCGCACAGGCGAACCTGGTCAACGTGTCGCCGGCCAACACCAACCCCGTGCTGACACTGGGCCCCCACTGGGCCGAGGGCACCAAGTCCCGCCCGTACAAGACCTACTTCCGCACCGTTGCGACGGACGTGGACCAGGGGCCGTTCGCAGCCCGGTACCTCCACGAAGAAGTGAGGAAGACGAAGCTCTACGTCATCGACGACAGCAGCGACTACGGCACCAGCCTCACCTCCGGGTTCACGGCCGAATTCACGAAGCTCGGCGGAACCGTCGTCGGCACCGAGCAAGTCGACCCTGCGGAGAGCGACTTCGCGGGCCTCGCCACGAGGGTCCGGAGCTCCGGCGCCGAGGCCGTCTACTTCGGCGGCTACTACACCACCGCGGCGCCGCTCTCCCGGCAGCTCAAGCAGGCGGGCCTGAACATCCCGCTGATGGGCGGCGACGGTGTCTTCGACCAGCAATTCCTCACGACCAATCCGAAGGCCGAGGGCGACCTCGCCACCAACATCGGCGTACCCGCCGAGAGCCTGGCGAGAGGAGAGACCTTCCTCGCGCAGTACCGAAAGGCGGGGTACCCCGAGGCGGCCGGTTCGTACGGCCCCTACGCGTACGACGCGGCCTGGGCTGTCATCGAGGCGGTGAAGGCCGTCGTGGCGGCCCACGGAGGTCTCCCCAAGGACGCTCGGGCGAAGATGCCGCAGGCGGTGGCGGGACTGAGGTTCGACGGCGTCACGGGTCGCGTGGCCTTCGACAAGTACGGCGACACGGTCGACCGCCGGCTGACGGTGTACGCGGTGAAGGGCGGCAGCTGGACGACCGTGAAGAGCGGCTCCCTCACGCCCTGATCCGCCCCGACGGACGGGCCGCAGTCGCCGGGCCCGGCGCGCCGACCGCTTCCTGCCCGACGACTGGTGCATGATGCCGCTCCGTCAGGTCTGCATCACGGGCAACACCTGCCTGACCTGCGGCAAGTCCGTCAAGCAATGCCCCGGACCGTTGCGTACGGCTGCCAGTCGTGAGAATGCTGGTCCGACTGACTGCTCGCTCGACCTTCGCCGCGCTGCTGCCGTCTGCCGACGTTGATGTCAGGGGTGGATGTCATCACGCCCCTCGATACGAACTACGAGCGGGGCGCTCACTGAGGCCTTTCCGGCTTACCAGTTGGTCACCTGCGACCACGGATGGCTGGTCGCGGTCGCGGGTGGCCAGAGAGCATTGCACGCTCTGGCATTCGCCCCACTCACCCGCCTGCGGTGATGCTCCCGAAGTGGCGCTTCGGGTTGGAAAGCCTTCCGGCCTATGAGCTCACGAAGGCCCCCGGGGGGACCGGCCGCCGAAGTGCTGCGGCAGCCGGTCCCTCGGGTCACCGCTCGCCCCGCTCCCGTCCGGGACGCCCGACCATCGTGGCGAGCACGGACCGCCAGTCCTCGCCCGGCAGTTCGCGCAGTGCGGGGGCCAACCGGTCGGCCTGGTAGTGCCAGCGGTGGTCCAGGTCCGGATGTACCCGGTCCACGAGACGGACCTCGCTGTCACCGTCGAGCAGCCCGGCCAGTTCGGCCGCCAGGTCGGGCCACGCGACGTGACCGCTCACGGCGTTGGCGGTCCCGTGGACCGGTGTGTCGACGCAGGCCGTCACGGCGCGGGCCAGTGCGGACGCGTGGACCCAGGGCGCGCCGTACCAGGCGTACCCAGTGGTGCCGGGCCGGGGGACCTGAAGGGGCTGCCCGGCGAGCGCCGCCTGGTAGAGCGTTCCGATGGCGCCCCAGCGCAGCTGATCGCGCAGACGGTCGTGCGGCCCCCACACAAGGGGTGAGCGGACCACGCTCGCGCCCCCGCGGCCTCCGGTGCCGGCGGCCCTCAACAGGATCCGCTCGCAGTCGAGTTTGGCCTGCCCGTACGCGCTCAGCGGCTGTTCGGAGACGGCGTCCTCGACCACGCGGAGGCCGGCGGGCCGCCCGTACGCGTCCACACTGCTGACGAAGACGAACGGCCCTCGGCTCCAGGCCGCGACCATCGCCTCCATCGCCGCGACGTCCACCTCCGGGCGGGTGAACGTGCACGCGCCATGAATCACCGCGTCCACGCTCTCCACGGCGGCGCGCAGACCGTCCAGATCCGTCAGATCACCCTCGACCACGTCGACACCGTCGCCGACCACCAGGTGCGCCGACTCGGGCCGGGCCAGCGCGAGCACGGGCCGCCCCTGGGCCGCCAGTTCACGCAGGACGAAGGCGCCGACACCGCCGGTGCCGCCCGTCACCAGCACCGTGCCCGCGCGTGTCCGCCGCTTGCCGGCAGCCTGTGCGGCCGTGGCGAGGACAGCGGCCCGCTCCTTCTCCCGCTCGTCCAGGAGCGCGGCCAGCGCGCGCGGAGTCCGGTGCTGCATCACATCCAGGCCGGTCAGAGGCAGCTTGAGCCCGGTACGCAGCCGTTCGGCGAGCTGCACGGCGACCAACGAGTGCCCTCCGAGGACGAAAAAGTCGTCGTCCGGCGCGGGCGTCCGGCCCAACAGCTCGGCGAAGGCCGCCGTCACCGCGCGGGCACGAGGCCCGTCCAAGGTGGGCGTCGGCGTGGGCGCCTCACCCGCCCCCGGCAGCGCCGTGGCGTCGAGCGAGCCGTCGGAAGTCCGGGGCATCGCGTCCAGCAGTGTCACAGCCGCCGGCACGCAGTCCCGGGCCAGTGCTGCCCGCAGGTGGGAGCGCAACTCGGCGGGGGAGGGGCCGACGGCCCCACGCAGCACCGCGTAGGCGATCAGCGGACCGGCAGCCGGTACGGGCACCGCGGCGTCGGCGACCGCAGGGTGACCCCGCAGCAGCGCTTCGGCCGGATGGCCGCTCCCGTCGGCCGGGAGTGTCGGCCGCCCACCGGGGAGCAGTGAGAGAGCGACATCCGGGTTCTCGGCGACCGTGGTCAGCAGAGCGCCGAAGTCGTCCGCCAGCCGGTCTCCGGCTCCCCTTTCCAGGGCCGCTTGCCCGTACTGGACAAGACATGCCGGAGTGTCGGATTCCACCAGACCGAACGACAGGTCGAACTTGGCCTCGCCCAGCTCGACGTCGACCGGTTCGGCGACCGTTCCCGGCAGCCGGAGCACGGTGGGCTCCCGCAGTACGTCGGCGGAGACCCGGACCAGCGGTGTACCGTCGGCTCCCCGCGCACCGGCGCCGAGCCGCTCGAGGATCAGGTCGAACGGCACGTCACGGTGCTGCTGGGCATCGAGCAGCGCGTCCCGCACCCGCTCCACCAGGGTCCTGAAGCCCGGGTCGCCGGACAGGTCCACCCGTACCGGAAGGGTGTTGACACACAGCCCGACGAGGTCGCGCATGGCCGCGCCCTCGCGGTGGGTGCCGGCGCAGCCGATGACCAGGTCGGTCTCGCCGGTCAGCCGGTGCAGCGCGGCGAACGAGGCCGCGAGGGACACGGTGAACAGGGTGGCCCGGTGCTGTCGGCCGAGTTCGCGCAGGGCCGGCAGCACCCGGGGCTCCAGTACCGTGCTCCGGGCGACGGCCCCGCGCGGGGAGCGGGGCGCCGGCGCGGGCCGGGGCAGGTGCACGGGTGCGGCACCGTCCAGGCGGCGCACCCAGTGGTCGAGGCCCTGGCCGAGCCGTTCGGCGGCCGCGTGCTCCCGGCGTGCGAAGTCCCCGTACTGCGGCGGCTCGGGCAGTGTGAGCCGACGTCCGCCCACGGCCGCGGCGTACAGCTGGGCCAGTTCCCCGGCGACGGTCTCCAGCGAGGCACCGTCGATGGTGATGTGGTGGAACGTCAGCAGCACGGTGTGGTCCTGCGGACCGTGCCGCAGCACCAGGGCACGCGGCAGCGGACCAGTGCTCAGGTCGAACGGACGCCGGGCCTCCTCCGTGAGGAGATGGGTTCCGTCGCCCTCGCACTCCACGAAGGCCACGTCCAGGGCGTCGGGTGTCGCCAGCACCTCCTGGTACGCCTCGTCACCGCGCTGCCCGTAACGGGTGTGCAGGATGTGGTGGCGGCGCACCAGCGCGGTGAGCGCCGCGGACAGGACATTGACGTCGAGCGGCCCGCGCAGCCGGGTGGCGAACGGCACGTTGTACAGCGAGCCGCCCTGGCCGAGACGGTCCATCAGCCACATGCGGCGCTGGGCGTGCGAGAGCGGGGCGGGCGACGGTCCGCGGACCGGCTCCGGCGCCGGAGCGGCCGGGCGGTTGCCGGCGCGAGCGCGGGCGCGGCGCAGCAACGCCTCCTGGAACGCGACGGAACTCGGTGTGGAATCAGTGGCCATCGGTGTCGTCCTCGGGGGCGTCGGGGTGAAGGTCGCTGTGGTCGACCAGGAGCGCGCGTTCGACCAGGGCGGCATGTCCTGCCACCGTGGGGGCGGCGAAGAAGTCGGGCAGGGACAGCTCCACTCCGAGCTCCTCGCGCAGATCGTCGGTGACGACCAGGGCGAGCAGGGAATGTCCGCCGAGAGCGAGGAAGTCGGCGTCCGGCCGGCTCACCTCGCACCCCAGACTGCGGCTCCACACGTCGGCGACCGCCTGTTGCAGCGGGGTCAGCGGCTCGACGGCGTCGCCGGTGACCGGGGTGCCGTGCAACGCGGTGAGGGCGCGGCGGTCCACCTTGCCGGAGACCGTCAGGGGCAGCCGTTCCACGAAGGTCAGTTCGTCGGGGACCAGGTGCGCGGGCAGCCGCTGCGCGAGCCGTGCCCGGAGCGCCTCGGCGCGGGGCACGGGCCCGGGCGACGCGACGACGAAGGCGGCCAGGCGTGCGTCGTCATCGGCCGGCCGGCGCACGGTGACCGCGGCGTCGTCCACCTCCGGCTGCTCGCGCAGGATGTGTTCGATCTCGCCGGGCTCGATGCGGAATCCGCGTACCTTGACCTGGTCGTCGGCGCGGCCGTGGAACTCCAGCAGCCCGTCCGGGCGGGCCGACACCACATCGCCGGTCCGGTACACACGGCCCAGGGCCGGATGGTCCACGAACCGCTCCGCCGTCAGCTCGGGGCGCCCCACGTAGCCGCTCGCCAGACGGCTGCCGCCGATCCACAGTTCACCGTGTCGGCCTGCCTCCACCGGCTGGCCGTCCGCGTTCAGAACGTGGGTGGTGGCACCCGCGATCGGACGGCCGATGGGCACGAGTCCGTCGCAGTCCTCGTCCGTCACCCGGTGGGAGGTGGCGAACGTCGTTGTCTCGGTCGGCCCGTAGCCGTTGACCAGCTCCAGCCAGGGGAAGGCGCGCAGCACCGCCCGGGCGTGCTGGGGGGCCAGCGCCTCACCTCCCACCACCACCGTGCGGAGCACCGAGAACATACGCGAACGCCGCGCCGCGAGCTGGTGGAACAGCGCGGTGGTGAAGAACGCGACAGTCACGCCGTGCCGTTCCACCTGCTGCGCCAGGTCCTCGAAGGAGGGCCGCTCCACGGTGCACACCACGACGGCAGCGCCGTTGGCGAGCGCCGACCAGACCTCGAACGTCGAGGCGTCGAAGGTGGCGGGGGAGTGGTACAGCACCCGGTCGCGTGCCGTCACCGTCACGTACCGCGGGGCGTCGACCAGCTCGGCGATGCCGCCGTGGGTGACGGAGACACCCTTGGGCAGCCCGGTGGAGCCGGAGGTGAACAGGACGAGCGCTGTCGAGTGCGGGGCGTGGTGGGGCGGGGCCGACGCCTCGCCCGTCAGCAGCGGCTCGTCGGGCAGGGCCAGTGTGGGACCGGCTGTGCCGAGCCCTTCGAGGAGCTTGCTGTCACCGACGGTCAGAGTCACTCCGGCGTCGGTGAGCATCGCGTCGGTACGAGGACGCGGATGCGCCGGATCGAGCGGCACACAGGCCGCACCCGCCCACCACACGGCGAGTTGCGCGACGACGGTGCGGGCCGAGCGCGGCACGAGCAGCCCGACGCGGTCACCCGGTCTGACGTCGTGGGCGCGCAAATGGGCGGCCAGGCAGCGGGCCGACGACACCAACTGGGCGTACGACAGTGAGGTGTCGCCGTCCATCACGGCCAGGGCGTGCGGGGTCTCCTCGGCGTGCCGGGCCACCAGGGCGGGCAGAGACGGGGCGGGACCGGCCGGCGCGGGGTCGGCGGACACGTGACGCTCCTCCGTGAGGTGTCGGGTGTGGAGGGCGGGCGTGCCGGTGAGGACGGTCGCCATCTCAAGCCACCGCCGTCGCGGAGGAGCGGCGCTTGTCCAGTACGGCGGCCACGGCGCGCAGGTCGGGCTGGCGGAGCAGTTCCGGTGCGCGCAGCCGGACGCCGCTCTCCTTCTCGAGCGCGGCGAGCAGCCGGGACGCCACGAGCGAAGTGCCGCCGGATTCGGTGAAGTCGGCGCCGAGTCCGAGCCCGGGGGAGTTCAGCAGGTCGCGTACCAGGCGCAAAACCAGGCGCTCGCTGTCCGTCACGGACTCGTCGTCGCGGTCGTGCCCCGTCGCAATGGCCGGTACGGACAGGGCCGCGGCGTCGCGCAGCAGCGCCGTTCGGTCGACCTTCCCGTTGGCGTCCAGCGGGAAGGCGTCGACGACCCGGACGGCCGAGGGCACGGCCTGCTCGGGCAGCCAGGCCCGTACGGCGCTCAGGAGTGCGTCGGGGGCCGGCGCGTTGTCCGTGGGGACGACGAAGGCCACCAGCCGGGCGCTTCCGTCGGCGGACCGGGGCGCCGTCACGACCGCGCTGCGTACCGCCGGGTCCTGTTCGAAAGCAGCCTCCACCTCGGCCGGTTCGACGCGTACACCGCTGATCTTCACCTGGTCGTCCAGGCGGCCCAGGAACTCCAGGTTCCCGTCGTCGAGCATGCGCACCCGGTCCCCGGTGCGGTACACCCGCTCCAAGCCGGCACCCTGCGGCGGGGCGACGAACCTGCGGGCCGTCAGCCCGGCGTCCAGGTAGCCGAGCGCGAGGCAACCGCCGCCGACGCACAGTTCTCCCGCCTCGCCGCGGGGGACGACGTGGCCGTCCGCGTCGGTGACGAGGACCGTGGCGCCCGGGATCGGGGTGCCGATCGGCGGGGCACTGTCGTCCCCGGCGCGGTCGTCGTCGGGGCGCATGGCGTGGGTGGTGGTGACCACGGTGGCTTCGGCGGGCCCGTACGCGTTGTGCACGGTGGCCGTCACGTCCGCGCCCGGCCGGCGGCGCATCCGGTCGCCGCCGACGACGAGGTGGCGCAGGGGGAGGTCCTGCGGCCAGGGCCGGTTCAGCACCGGTTCGGCCATCGGCGTGGCGGCCACGGACACCGTCACGGCGGCGTCGCGCCACCACGAGGTGAGCTCGGCGGGGTCCCAGCGGACGGCGTCCGGCGCGGGGACCAGTGCCGCGCCGGACGTCAGTCCGGCCCACAGCTCCATGAGGTGCGGATCGAACGCGGCGCCGATCAGCAGGGACTGGCGGTCCCCGGGGGCCAGTCCGGTCTCGGCGCGATACCAGTCCAGCAGGGCCGACAGGGCGGGCTCCGCGACGGCGACGGCCTTGGGTCGCCCGGTCGATCCGGAGGTCAGTACGGCGTAGAAGGACTCGGGCGGGGCCGGGCGTGCCCCTTCGGCGGACGGGGCGAACGCGGCGACGGCCGTGGGGGCGGCGTTCGTGCCCGCACCCGGAAGCGGAAGGATGAGCTGTTCGGCCGCCTGATGGCGGGCCGGCAGTACGGTCGGATCGCCGATGAGACAGGCCACGTCGACGTCTTCGGTCACCGCCTGGATCCGGCACTCACCGGGACGCGGCCCCAGCGGCAGATAGACGGCGCCCATCCGCGCCAGCGCGATCGCCGTGACGACCAGGCCGATCGAACGGTCCAGGCAGACACCGACCAGGTCACCGGTGCGTACGCGTCCGTTCAGTGCGCGTACGGTCTCGTCGGCGGCCGCGTCCACGTCGCGGTAGCTCCAGGTGCGGGTTCCGTCCACCACCGCCGGAGCGTCGGGGGTGCGGCGTACCCACTCCTCGTAACGGGAGAACACACCGGTCGCGGCGGACGCCGGCAGGGGGAGCCCGTGCAGGACGCTCGGTTCGGCCGTCCGGTGGCCGTTCACCGGCGCGGAGGCGGTGGACGGGTGCGTGTCACTCAGCATGTCGGTCATCAGGACTCCTTCGGGGCGGTCGCTGCGGCGTGGGCGGGAACGGGCGCCGCGGAAAGGGGCCCGAGGGCGCGGGCCTGGTCGGCGAGTACGGGGTTCTGGAAGAGCAGGCGCATCGGCGGCCGGGAGCCGGTCCGGGGCTCCAGCCAGGCCGCCAGCTGCGCGGCGAGGAGCGAGTGCCCGCCGGAGTGGAAGAAGTGGGACGACTCGGTGAAGCGGTCGTGGCCCAGCACCTCCCGCCAGCCCTCCGCGACCAGGGCGAGCGTCGGGTCGGTGAACTCCGCCGGGCCCGCATGCCCGTCCGCGATCTCCTCGGCCGACGCCGAAGCCTCCAAACCAACAGCCAGTCGGGCCAGCTGTGCGCGGTTGGGCTTACCGCCCGCGAGCGTCGGCATGGCGTCCAGTCGTGCCCAGCGGGCCGGGACGAGCGCCGCGGGCAGACGCCTGCCCAGTTCGACGTGCAGGGCCTGCTCGTCCCACGGATCGCGGGGGTCGGCGCCCTCCACGAAGCCGACCAGCCTCGGCCCGCCGACGGCGGCCTTGTCCAGGACGACGGCGCAGGAGCGGCCGCCGAGCACGGCCGACGCGGCAGCCTCCACCTCTTCCAGTTCGATGCGGTAGCCCCGCAGCTTGATCTGATGGTCGCGCCGCCCGAGGAAGTGCATTGCCCCGTCACGGCCGCGGTAGCCGAGGTCACCGGTGAGGTAGACGCGTTCGCCGCCCAGCGCCTCGACGCGGACGAAGCGCGCCGCGGTGGCGTCCGGGTTGCCGACGTAACCCTCGGCCAGACCGGCGCCCGCGATGGCCAGTTCACCGACCGCGCCGACCGGCAGGGGCCGCAGAGCCGAGTCCAGGACATGGATCCTCTCGCCGGGCAGCTCGGTGCCCAGCGGGATCTCCGCCCCGCCGGTCAGCCGGTCGCGGGTGATCTCGTGCACCGTGGAACTGATCGCGGCCTCGGTCACCCCGTAGACGTTGAGCACGGTGGCGTCGGTGTCGGCCAGGAATCCGGTCAGGGCGTCCGCCGGAATGCGCTCACCCCCCAGCACCAGCAGCCTCGGCGCCCAGCGACGTTCGCGCAGCGCCGGGCGCAACTCGTCCCGGACGGCGAGGAAGTAGCTGGTCGGAAGGTTGGCGACGGTGACGCGGGCCGTGGCCAGCACATCGGCGAGCTCCGCGCCGGTGGGCACCTCGCGGTCCGGCACCACGAGACAGGCGCCCGCGTGCAGCGAGGGCAGTACTTCCTCCAGCGCCACGTCGAACGACGGCTGGGCGAACAGCAGCGCCCGGTCCCCGACCGCCAGGCCGAACCGCCGGGCCGTGCCCGTCAGATGGTTCTCCAGGGCAGCCCTGCCCACCGCGACCGGCTTGGGTATGCCGGTCGATCCGGAGGTGTGGATGATGTACGCCGCCCCGGGCACCACGTCGGCCGGACGCGCGGCAGGGAAGGAGTCCGCGTCGACGTCGGCGGCCGGCAGGTGCTCCGGCAGGGTCACTCCGGCGTCGGCGGACGTGAGGACGAGCGCGGGGCCCAGCCGGTCGAGCAGCAGCTCCAGCCTGGACGCGGGGTCGGAGGGCGAGAGCGGGCAGTACACGGCTCCGGTCCGCAGGCACGCCAGCAGCACCACCACGGACGCCGCGCCGCGCGGCAGTACGGCGGCGACCGGTTGCCCATGGCTCACACCGGCGGCGCGCATCCGCCGGACGAGGGACGCGACCCGCTCGTCCAGGTCGCCGTACGTGAGCCTGCGCGCCCCGATCAGCAGGGCGGGCAGCGAGGGGTCGTGCGCGGCGGCCGGGTCGAGCAGGTCCGTACCGCCCGCCGATTCCTCTGCCGCCGTGACGGCTGCGGGTTCGTCGGCGGCGGCCGGAGGGGCGAGATCGGCGAGGACGGTGGAAGGAGCGTCGAGGTAGGCGCGCACCAGGTCGAGGAAGCGCTCGGCCAGCAGCTCTGCGGTGTCCTCGCCGAAGAGGTCGGCGTCGTAGTCCCAGACCAGGGTCATGCCGGGTGCGCCGTGCCGGGGACTCACGCCGCGCCGGTCGTCGGGCAGCAGCACCACGTCGAGGTCGAAACGGGTGGTGCCGGTGTTGAAGCCCTCGAACAGGGTGACGTCGAGGCCCGGTACGTCGATCTCGGGCAGGGAAGCGTCGTGGGCGCTGAACATGACACTGAACAGCGGGTTGTCGGCGCCCGAGGTGTGCAGCCCCAGCGCACGCGTCAGCTCCTGCACCGGCACGTCCTGGTGCGGCAGAGCCCGGATCAGGGTGTCGGTCACCTCGTCCATGGTGTCCTCGGCCGGAGCCAGCGGGTCCAGGCGGAGCCGCAGCGGGATCGTGTTGACGAACATCCCCACCGCGTCCTCGAAGCCACGAGGGCGGTTGCCGACGGCGGTGCCGACGACCATCTGCGAGCGGCCGCTGTGGCGTCGCAGCATTTCCGCGAAGAGGCCGAGCAACGTGGAGAACGGCGTCAGACCGCGCTCACGGGCGTGGCCGCGCAGTCGCTGCGAGAGGTCGGCGCCGATGGACTGCCGCAGCTGACCGCCGTGGTGCCTGCGTCGTGCGCCGGGACGGGACAGGCCCGGCAGGGGCATGTCGTAGGAGGCGTCGCGCAGTTCCTCGGCCCAGTACGCGAGGCTCTGCTGCCGCACCGCGGAGCGGGCGTCGCCGGTCCGGGCGCGCACATGGTCCGCGTAGGACGTCGCGGGAGGCAGGACGACGGGCTCTCCCAGCACGTGGGCGCGGTAGACCGTGAACACGTCGGCGAGCAGGATCGCGAACGAGTGCCCGTCGTGGATCAGGTGGTGCTCGACGTGGATGAGCCGGTGCTGATCGTCGGCGAGCCGGGCCAGGGTCCAGCGCAGCAGCGGTGCCTCGTAGGTGTCCAGTGGTGTCTCCGCCTCGGTGCGCAGCAGCGCGTCGAAGGCGGCCTCCGGGTCGGTCTCGCCGGTCAGGTCCACGGTGCGCAGACGGGGCGCACAGACGTCGGCCACCTGCTGGGCGGGCATGGCGCCGGGTACGGCCACGAGCTCCAGCCGGAGTCCGGGGTGGCGTTCGAGGGCGGCGGCGAGCCCGTGGTGAAGGGCTTCGGCGTCCAGCGCCCCCCACAGGTCGAGTGAGGCCGTGAAGTTGTAGGCGCGGCTGCCGGGCTGCACTTGTTCGTGCAGCCAGACGATCTCCTGCGAGGAGGAGAGGGGAAGCATGGGCGATCCCTGAGGTTGTCGGGTCGGGTGGTGCGGGGGGCGGCCGGGAACGGTTGTGTTCCCGCCCGGAGTTCGCAGGCCGTTCGCGGATCGCGCGGTGCGGCCGTAATGCACGGTCCAGCCGTGCAGTGTGTTGCGGTTCGTCGTTCCGTGCCGGGGTGCAGTGGAATGTCGGTGGTGTGCGGGGAGCCCGGGGGCCTCCCTGCGGTTCAGCCGGTGTGGGCTGCCGATAGGGGAGCGGGCAGGGCCCGGCAGAAGGCGGCGAAGCCGTCCTCGGCCGCTTCGTCGTCCAGCACCGAGCGGTCCCACACCATGCGGATGTGCAGTTCCGGCCCCTGGGTGAGGGACACGGCGAACGGCGCGCGCACCGGCCGCCCGTCGACGTGCACCTCGCGGCCCAGCACTCCGCCAAGGCTCAGCAAGGGCCGTCGCTGTGCGTCGTCCACGGTCAGCAGGCCGTCCAGTCGGCCGGACCACGTGGATCCCGCCGACCGGGCGGCATGCACCACCTCGTCGAACGGGGTGTCCGCCCGGTCGAGGTCGTCCCACCAGGCGGCGGCCGTGGCCTCGGATCCACTGGGAGCGTCGCCCCCGGAGCCGTGAGGAGCGCCGTCGGTACCGGCGGGGAAGACGATGGTGTTGAGGAAGCAGCCCAGTACCTGCGCTGCGCCTGCCGGGCGCCCGCCCCACGGGTACCCGACCGGCGGTACGTGCCCGGGCCCGTACAGGACCAGGGCCGCCGACCGGCAGGCGTCGAGCAGTGCGGGGAACGGTACGCCGCCGACCGGAGCGCCCTGCCGTGATTCGGCGGCGCCGGTGGGCAGCACGCCGGGGACGGGATTCTGCGGGCGGGGCAGCGGTGCGCATTCGTGGACAGCGCGTAGCCGGTCGCCCCAGTATCCGAGCGCGGCCGGTGAGCCCGCTCGCTGTTCGGCATCGAGCTGCAGCAGGACCGCCTCGCCGTACGCCGCCAGTTCCGCTTCCGCGTCGGCGGGCGCGAGGTCCGCCGGTCCGAGCCGGTCGCGGTAGGCGCCGCCCAGCTCCTCGACGACGCGTGCCAGCGACTGGCCGTCGCAGGCGGTGTGGTCGAGGACAATGCCCAGGATCTCCTCGTCGGTGCGCGCGTCCTCGGTCAGGTAGAGCCGCATCGCCGATCCGTGCGCGGTCCAGGCGCTCACGGCTCGGCGCAGGGCGTCGGCCGCATCCTCACCAGGGGCGGGACCGACGCGCTCCAGGGGCACGTCGGGCGCGACAGGCCGCAGCGCGGGGGTGCCC
Source organism: Streptomyces sp. NPDC055287 (assembly GCF_053646035.1). Lineage (NCBI taxonomy): Bacteria > Bacillati > Actinomycetota > Actinomycetes > Kitasatosporales > Streptomycetaceae > Streptomyces > Streptomyces sp. NPDC055287. The sequence goes on from NZ_JBSHNE010000037.1 coordinate 49,244, forward strand.
CGGAGTACCTCGGGGCGGGCACGCAGCACCGGGTGACGGGCCGCCAGGTGATTCGCTGCCGCTCGCAGCCGTACCGCGTCCACGGTGCCGCGAGGGTAGGCGAAGAACATCGGGACCGTGTCCGGCCGCCCCGCAGGGTCCATGGCCCGTACCAGGACGAAGCGCCTCTGGGCGCCGGTGACGGGCAGCAGTCCGGCACCCGCCTCGGCTTCGGCGATGCGTCGGAAACGGGCCAGGTACTGGCCGGTGATGCTCGTGTGCACGTGGTCCTCTCTGTCGTGGTTGTGGACGCGTCCGGCGTGGTCATGCGACGCGCGTGGTCGTCCCGAGGACGCTCGGGCGGCGAGACGTGTGGGCGGGCCGGATCGTGGAGGGGAGTGTCAGGCGACGGTGACGCGTTCGGCCCCACTGCCGTCGCCGTGCACGGCCGGCTCGTCCGGAGGGGCCGGGAGGTCGCGCATCCGGCGCAGGGGAGAACACAGCAGCGGAATCGGTACGACGAGGAAGCCGAGGGCACAGAGCCACAGTGCGGCACGCGCGCCGAGCGCGCCCGCGACCGCACCGCCCAGCACGGCTCCGAGCGGGAGGGTGCCCCACACCAGGAAGCGCAGCGTGGCGTTCATACGGCCGAGCAGCCGGGGCGGGCAGAGCGTCTGCCGGAAGCTGACCTGCGCCACGTTGTAGACGACCGCGCCGAATGCGACCACCCCCGAGCCGACGGCGAACAGGACTGCGGCGCCGCCGTGTCCGGACAGCGGCCACAACAGCGCGAACGGGCCCGTCGCCAGCGCGGAGAGCCAGATGATGCGGGCCTGGCCGAGGCGGCCCGCGAGGGTTCCGGCGCTCAGCGCGCCGACGAGTCCGCCCGCGGCGGACGCCGAGAGCATCAGCCCGACGGAAGTCGGCGCCAGCCCGATCACTCGTACGAGAAACACCGTCTGAGTGGCCATCAGCACGGCGGTGAAGAAGTTTCCGAGACCGGTGGTCATGGCGATGACGCGCAACAGGGGGTGACCGAGGACGAAGCGCAGACCTACCCCGATGTCCGAGCGCAGCGAGGCCCCCGGAACCGGCTCGGGCGGGCTCTCCGGTGCCCGCTTCATGGCCAGCAGGAACAGCGCGGACACGGCGTAGCCGATCGCGTCGGCCACGATCGCCAGGTGCGCTCCGACCAGCTGAACGAGTCCGCCGCCCAGGCCCGGGCCAGTGACCTGGGCCGACGAACGGACGGTCTCCAGTGCACCGTTGCCCGCCATCAGTTGCTCCTTGGGGAGCAGTTCGGGCAGATAGCTCTGGTGGGCGACATCGAAGAACACCGTTGCCGCCCCCGTGACCAGAGCGACGACGTAGAGCTGCGCCATCGTCAGGACGTCCGCCACGGCCGCCAGGGGCACACTGGCCATGGCCACGGCGCGGACCACATCGGCACGGATCATCAGGGAGAGCTTGCGCATGCGGTCGACCCAGGCGCCTGCGGGCAGTCCGATCAGCAGGAACGCGGCGGTCTCGGCCGCGGTCAGCAGTCCCACCTCGAACGCCGGCGCCTTCAGCACGAGAATCGCCACCAGCGGCAGGGCGACCAAGGTGACTTGAGCGCCGACCTGTCCGGCGGCCGCGCCGGCGAGCAGGAGACGGAAATCGCGGATGCGCAGCAGAGTGCTGGCGGCGACAGGAGGGGAGGGGGCCATGCCTCAGACCTTCACCGCCACCCCGATCATCAGTCAAAACACAAACGCCACTTTCGGTCGTTTCTTCTCCACTTCCTTCACCAGAACAGCAAATTCTTCGCCGGATGAGGGCAAAGTCCGGATGAATGCATCACACAAGGGGGCTGGGGCGGGACGATCGCTGCCCCGCGCGCCTGGCGAATGCCTGGTCGACCCCGCCTCCTGAGGTGGCGATCGCGCCTATGACCGAAAATAGTCGTCCGCTCACGTACGGTGTTCACGGAAGTGGTGGCAGGCGCTATAAGTCCGAAAACGCTGCCGCTGTCGGCATCCTGTCCCGTACGGCCTGATACCCCGCTCGGGATCGCGAGCCGTCGGGCCCGCCGCGTCCCGTAGCGGATCGGACACCCCAGGGCCGTGCGCGAGCGGCCCTGCCGTTGGGCTGACCGGCGTACTCCTTGCCGGTACCCGGGCCGTTGGAGGCGTGTGCGCTGCTGCTCCGGGGTGCTTCGGAGGACTCGGCGATCTGCACGGTGAGCGGGTTTTTGTGCTGGCTTCTGGGGGATGTCGTTTCCGTCGGGTCGCCGAAGATTGGTCAGGGGTCGCTGAATGGGGCGAGGCCGTGCAGGCCAAGTGGAACGTTGGGCTTCCGCGAGGCAGGCTGTAGCCATGCGGTCGCCATTCCGCTCTTTTGGGCCGGGGGTAAGCGGCCATAGCGGGGTCGCTGTCACGCTGGCGCGGTGTGTGCCTTTCGTGATCGCGCTGGTCGTGGTGGGTATTGAGCTCTCGCCTGTGCACTTTCTGTATACGGGTCCCATGCTCACGGCGACGCCGGCGCTGGCCGCGGTGACGATGGGCCCCAAGGGCACTGTCTCGGCAGCGGTTTTCGCTCTGGCCGTCAGCGTGACGACCGCGACCTACAACCAGGCATGGGGCACCCAGCAGGTCTACACCAACTTCCTGGCTGTTCTCGTCGTGTCCGTGGCCGCCGTCATGGGAAGCAGCGCCGTTCGCTCTCTCAGGGAGAAAGAACTCCACCAGGTCCGACGAATCGCCGTGGCAGCCCAGGAGGTCCTGTTGCGGCCTGTGCCTGCTCGGCTGGGCCCGGTGCGGGCGGCCAGCATGTACCTCGCGGCTGAGACGGGGGCGCAGATCGGCGGTGATCTGTACGAGGCTGTGCAGACCCGGTACGGGGTCCGCATGATCGTGGGGGATGTCCGGGGCAAGGGGCTGCCTGCCGTGCGCGCGGCCGCAGCCGTGCTGGGCGCGTTCCGGGAAGCTGTGCACTACGAGGATGACCTCGTGGAGGTCATTAACCATTGTGCGGCCGCGCTGCGACGGGAGGTCGCCCTGCGCGGGGCGGTCGATCAGATCGTTCTGCTGGAGGGTTTCGTCACCGCACTGGTGGCCCAGGTGCCCGATACCCACGAGTTCCAAGTGGTCAACCGCGGCCATCCCCCTCCGCTGGTGCTGCGCCAGGGCACGGTTCAGGCCCTGATGCCCACCTCGCCCTTCCCGCCACTCGGCCTGGAAGACCTCATCGTCGGTCCCTCTGGCAAGACGGATACCTATCCGTTCGCACCCGGCGACCGTCTGCTGCTGCACACCGACGGCGTGATCGAAGCACGCAATCGCGACAACGACTTTTTTCCCCTGCCCGAGGCCATGGAGGCGCTGCACACCCGCGCTCCGCACGAGTTCCTGGAAGAACTGCACCAAGGGCTGATCCGCCACACCGACGGCCGTCTGGCGGACGATGTGGCGATGATCCTTGTTGACCGGTTCGCACAAGAGGCCGGCGAACAAGGCGGCGCAGCTGCCGCCGCCTCGATTGACAGGCGGCATTGACCACGGCCCAGCGTGGCTCCGACCCTAAAACGTGTTGCAGAACTGCCAGACTGGAGAACGGCTGCGGCTGTTCCTGCCGGTCAGCGACAGGCGTTGTCGCAGGTGGCGGGACCACCGGCAGGTGATCGACGGGATTCTGCACCGGGTACGAACCGGAGTGCTTGGCGTGACCTGCCCGGGCGGTTCGGCCCGGGCAGGGCCTATCAACGCCTCCGGCTGTGGTCAGCAGACGACAGGTGGGAGCGACTGCTCCAGCAGGTCCAGGCCGAGGCCGATGCCGCGGGGAGGTCGACGGGGACATCTCGGTCGACTCCACCATCGTGCGGGCTCATCAGCATGCGGCGGGTGCACGCACCGACCCACCGCCGGCACGCGAGTCGAAGGGGGCCGAAGGACCAGAACATCAGGACGAGACGCCGTGGCAGAGCCTCGTCGCCCGCCTGGTGGAGGTGGTGCGGGAGGCGAGGGCCTGGGCCGCTCGTGCGGCGGGTTCACCACTTGCCGCTGAGATTCCCGGTGTGTGGCTGGACTCTCTGCGCATAGGATCGGCGCCGCTCGAGCCTGTGTCCGAGCCGGCCGTCCGTCCGCCGGCCAGCGCGCTATCGCCTGGCTCTCTCAGGATCGATCGAGGCCGCCTTCACAGCATCCCTCGAGCAACCGTTGCCCGAGACCGCCGACCAGTTGAGGAGCGCACTGCTCAATGCGGCCGCCGAACGGCTCGGCCTGGCCGCCGTGACAGCTGACCTACGCGTCACGGATCTCCATGAGGGCCCGGAGACAGGCGCGAAGTCGCGGACCGCAACGAGGGCCGTGACGTCGGAGCCGGAAGCGGCGGCCCCGCGAAGCTCGCCCCCGATGACCGGAACAGGATCCATGCAAGGGCCCGCCAGGGAGTTTGCGGACGTCACGACGGCTGTTCCAGGTGTCGCCCGCCTAACCACCGTGCTGGGAAGCCGCCCGGTCAAGGTGGCGGACCATGACGATCCACCCCCCCGGCCGACACATCGAAATCCACCTCGCGGTCGCCCCCGGACACCATCCACTGGAAGTCGCCCGCGCCGTCCGGGACGCCGTAGCCGCCGCAGCCACCACTGACACCGCGGGCCCGGTCACCGCCGCCGTCCTGATCACAGAAACCGTGGCTTAGCCAGCCAGGCGTCAACGGCAGCTCGCTCTACGCCCTTCGGCCATCACCGTGCTGAGCTGACCCGCTTTACCGGCCGCGTTCGGTTCTGCCATGAAAGCGCGCGGACCGCTCCAGAAGCCCTGTCATGTCACGGTGTGAGACCTGCCTGGCAGGGAACCCGCGTTCATATGTAGGGCCTGCGCGGCCGCTGGCTGACCAAGCATCGTCCTAGCCCCCGCGATGCGATTCCCGCAGCGGAGGCAGCGCATCCCTACCTGCGGCCCGGTCTCAGCGGCTCCCAAGGCGGCGCCGAGCCATCCGCCTCCTTCGGAGAGAGTTCACCACCATGAGCAGAAACACCACGGTCCGTCCCCCGCTCTCGGAGACGTCCGGCAGTGACTTCGCCCGATTGTCGAGAAAGATCGCTGATGCCGGCCTGCTGGGACGCCGTCCCGGCTATTACGCGCTGCGGATCACGGTGGTGGCCGGGCTGTATGTCAGTGGGTGGGTCGCCGTCGCGCTCCTCGGCGACAGTTGGTGGACACTGGCGGTCGCCGTCTTCCTGGCCGTTGTCTTCGGCCAGGTCGCCCTGCTCGCCCATGACGCAGCCCACCGTCAGGTGTTCCGGCGACGCCGGGCCAGCGAGGTGTCCGGACGGATCGCCGGGGCCGGTATCGGGATGGGCTACGGGTGGTGGCAGGACAAACACACCCGCCACCACGCCAACCCCAACCATGCGGGACTCGACCCCGACCTCGACCCCGACCTGCTGGTCTGGTCCCAGGATCAGGCCCGGGCCGCCAAGGGTCTCCCCCGCCTGATCGGCCGCTGGCAGGCGTTCCTGTTCTTCCCGCTCCTCACCCTGGAGGGCTTGAACCTGCACGTGTCGAGCGTGAAGGCGCTGGCCAATCGCTCACTCAAGCACCGAACGCTCGACGGCGCCCTGCTGTTCGCGCACTTCGCGGCCTACCTGACCGCCTTGCTCTGGCTGCTGCCGCCCGGCATGGCGATCGCCTTCCTCGCCGTCCACCAGTGCCTGTTCGGCGTCTACCTCGGCTCCCTCTTCGCGCCCAACCACAAAGGCATGCCGATCCTGACAGGCGAAGACCGCCCGGACTTCCTCCGCCGCCAAGTGCTCACCTCACGCAACGTGCGCGGCGGCAGGCTCACCGACATCGCACTGGGCGGGCTGAACCATCAGATCGAGCACCACCTGTTTCCCAGCATGCCCAGCCCCAACCTGCCCAAGGCCCGAACCATCGTGCGGCGCTACTGCCAGGAACTGGGTCTGGACTACGTGGAGACCGGGCTGATCACCTCCTACCGGCTGGCCCTCGCAAGTCTCCATCAGGCCGGAGCACCACTCCGGCATGCCCGCGTCCCTGCCTAGAGACGTGCCGCAGCCATCGACGGCAGCGGACGGCACGCACCGGTCCAGGAGCACGCAAGCGCAGTGAGGCACGTGCTAGGACGGTGGAGTTGCTCATGGAGGCGTGCGCTCACGTCGCGGCCTCCAGCGGAGATCTCCTCAACCGCGTCTGGGAAGAGCGCGTGCTGAACCTTGAGGGCCGCGTGGTCGACTGGGACTTAGCCAGCCACCGTCTGGCGACCGCACGTATACAGAACCTGTCTCAGGATGCTGGGCTGTTGGTCGCACTTCGAGAGGTCAATGATGCCGGCCAAGCCCTGGGGGCGTACTGGCGACGGGCACGATCAGCCATTCACCAGTCGGCCGCGCGTGGCGTCGGAGCAGCGATCTGGAGTTGGGGCCGCGTTCGCTGGGCTTCGCGGCGCTGGGGTTTCTCACACTGGTGCCGCTGCTGATCATCGTTT
>NZ_JBSHNE010000038.1:0-48924 GCF_053646035.1 Streptomyces sp. NPDC055287
CTCACCCTCGCGGGCTTTCCTCCGGGCTTTCGTTCGGTATTTCGTGTTTCCGACTCTATCAGACTCTTTCGTGTCCGATTCCCCGTCGGCGGGGTGTGTCTTTGTCTTTCCGGCTGTTGGGCCGTTCCGACGTCCCAAACTCTAGCGGATTTCCCGGGCGGCTCATAATCGAGCCTGTCGAATGAATTCCGGCATGCCGAAATTCTCCCGGACCGGGAAAACGTGCTGGGTTTGGGGTTGTCGCTCGCGCGACGGGTGGAGCCGCAGAACCGTTCCGGCTCCGCGACAGCTCGGAGAACATTACGGATCCGCCGCCCGCGAGTCAACCCGGCTCCTCCGGCCGACGGCCATGTCGCGAAACCGCCAGACAGCGCGGGCCCCAGGCTGATCGAGTGGACCGCATGGACCACCTGCATGCGAAGGCCCAGGCCTTCCGTTCCCTTCACCAAGGCCCTTCCCCCCTTGCCCTCGCCAACGCATGGGACGCCGCCAGCGCACGGCTCGTCGAGGACGCCGGTGCGCTCGCGGTCGCCACCACCAGCGCGGGCGTCGCCTGGGGGCTCGGTGTGGCCGACGGTGGACGGCTCGGCGCCGGCGCCGGGCTCGAACTCGTGGCCCGTGTGGCGTCGGCGGTCGGCGTGCCCGTCACCGCCGACATCGAGGGTGGTTACGCGGACACCCCGGACGGCGTCGCGAAGACGATTGAAGGGGTACTGGCCGCGGGAGCCGTGGGCGTCAACATCGAGGACGCGCTCCACGGCGGACCCGGCCCGCTGCGCGCTGCGGCGGAACAGGCCGAGTTGCTCGCCGCCGCCCGCGACGCCGCCGACGCGCTGGGCGTTCCCCTGTTCATCAACGCTCGCATCGACACGTACCTCCGCTCGGTCGGTGACCCCGCCGCTCGTCTGCGGGAGACGCTGGACCGGGCAGCGCTCTACATCGAGGCCGGGGCCGACGGCGTCTTCGTCCCCGGTGTGACCGACCCGGGCACCGTTGCGGCGCTGGCCGCCGAGCTGACCGTTCCGCTGAACGTGCTGGCCGGCCCCGGGGCGCCCTCTGTGGCCGAGTTCGGCGAGCTCGGGGTGGCCCGCGTCAGCCTCGGGTCCGCAGTAGCCGAGGCCGCCTATGCCGTGGCACGCCGCTCGGCCCGGGAACTGTTCACCAGCGGTACGTACAACGCGCTGGCGGACGGTGTGAGCTACGGCGAGCTGAACGCCCTTCTGGGGCGCGGCTGAAAGCTCGTCCCTAATCTGCGACAAGCATGACCGGCACCGTCACGACGTCGGCAGGTCCGCCGCCAGCAAATCCATGAGCAGGCCGTCGTGCCAGGTGCCGTCGGGGCCGCGCTCGTATGCGCGCATGATGCCGACAGGCTGGAAGCCGGCCTTCGTGTAGCAGCGGATGGCGGCGGCGTTGTCCGCCGCGGGGTCGATCACGATCCGGTGGTGTCCGAGGTCGGTGAGCAGGTGGCGGGCGAGCGTGCGTACGGCGTCCGTGCCCAGGCCGCGTCCGTGGACGGCCGGGTCGAGGTAGATGTCGATGTTGGCGTGGCGGTAGTCGGGGTCCTGCTCTTCGCCCCACTGGATGGCGCCGGCCGTGTGCCCGGCGTGTTCGATCACCAGGGTGGTGACGTCCGGTGCGGCGAGGTCCGCGGTGACCGCCGCCACCAGGTCCTCGCCCCTACGCCAGATCGCGCGCACCTCGGGAGTGGCTCTGATCCCGGCCAGTACGGGAATGTCGTCCGCCGTGGGCGGGCGCAACACGACCTGGGCGCCGTACAGGGTCCTCCGCATAAGGGCACGCTAGCCCGCTCCCGGAGTACTCAGTCCTTGCCGGTCGGCTCGGCCGCGTGCCACACCGTGGTGATGTTGCAGAACTCGCGGATGCCGTGGCCGGAGAGTTCCCTGCCGTAACCCGAGCGCTTGACTCCGCCGAAGGGCAGAGCGGGGTGGGAGGCCGTCATGCCGTTGACGAAGACGCCGCCGGCCTCCAGGTCACGCACGAACCGTTCTACCTCCGCCTCGTCGCGCGTCCAGACGTTGGAGCTCAGTCCGAAGGGAGAGTCGTTGGCTAGGGTCACCGCCTCGTCGAGGCCGGACACCCGGTAGACCGTGGCCACGGGGCCGAAGGCCTCCTCCCGGTGGATGCGCATGCCCTCGGTGACCCCGGCGAGGACGGTGGGCTCGTAGAACCACCCCTTGTCCTGCTTCTCCGGGCGCTGCGCTCCGCAGTGCGCGGTGGCGCCGAGGCGCAGGGCGTCGTCGACGAGCTCTTCGAGGTCGGTACGTCCCTGTTCACTCGCCAGCGGTCCCACGTCGGTGGCGTCCTGCATCGGGTCACCGACGGCCAGTGCCCGCATGCCGGCGGTGAAGCGTTCGCAGAACGCGTCGTAGACGTCGGTATGGACGATGAAGCGCTTGGCGGCGATGCAGGACTGGCCGTTGTTCTGCACCCGGGCGGTGACGGCTGTCCGGGCGGCCCGCTCGATGTCGGCGGACGGCATGACCACGAAGGGGTCGCTGCCGCCGAGCTCCAGAACGGTCCGCTTCACCTCGTCACCCGCTACGGCGGCGACGGCGCGTCCGGCCGGCTCGCTTCCGGTGAGCGTCGCGGCGGCCACCCTGGGATCGCGCAGGATGTCCTCGACCGCTCCGGATCCGACGAGCAGCGTCTGGAAGCACCCGTCGGGGAAGCCGGCGCGGCGGAAGAGCTCCTCCAGGTAGAGGGCGGTCTGCGGAACGTTCGACGCGTGCTTCAGCAGGCCCACGTTGCCGGCCATGAGTGCGGGGGCGGCGAACCGTACGACCTGCCAGAGCGGGAAGTTCCATGGCATCACGGCCAGGACGACACCGAGCGGGCGGTAGCGGACGATCGCGCGGGACGCCCCGGAGTCGGTCACGTCGGCGGCGGAGGGGTACTCGTCGGAGAGGAGTTCCCGGGCGTTCTCGGCGTACCAGCGCATCGCTTTCGCGCATTTGGCCGCTTCCGCGCGGGCGGCCGTGATCGGTTTGCCCATCTCGGTGGTCATGATGCGGGCGATGTCCTGCCGGTCTTCGTCGAGCAGGTCCGCCGCGCGGTTCAGGAGTTCCGCCCGCCGGTCGAATCCGGTGGTGCGGTACTGCGCGAACGTGGTCGCGGCGAGGGCCAGGCGCCGCTCGATCTCTTCCGCGCCGAGCGCGTCGAACGTCTTGAGCGTCTCTCCGGTGGCGGGATTCACCGTGGCGATGGGCATGCTGCCGTCCTCCTCGGACTCGGTCGTTTCGACACTGGCGCGCCGCGGGCTGTCCCGCAACGCGAGGGGTCTCCCCTTTGCCTCACCTGTCAGGTGGATGTCGGGGGTGATGCGGAGCGTCCGGGGACGCGTGCGGGAAGGCTCCGGGGACTCCTTCGGCCCGTTCCCGGGAACCGAGGGCGGGAGGCGGTTGCTGCGATGCGTCGTGCGGGTGAGCGGGCGGTCCCTGCGCCCGCCGAGCCTGGAGGAGGTGAAGCTTGAGGTGCGTACCTGAGCTTCGCCGGCCCTGCGGAACCGGCGGTCGGACTGCTCGCGGCGGCCGCGATGGCCATCCTCTTCGTCCATCCGCGCCAGCGGGGATCGCCGGAGTCCCAGCCCGTCGGATCACCGCACAGGTCCACGGGCGTCGAGGGCTGAACCGCGCCGAGCACGAAGGCCACGCCACGCGGCGCGCGGCGTGGCGCCGCCGTTATCCGCAACGCAGAAGGGGAAGCCGAAGGCCATGGCTGCTGAACGTCCGACCATCGACGAGTCGTACTGGATGGTTACCGCCCCCGGCACCCGCTATCCGGCCCCGCTTTCCGACCTGACCGCGGATGTCGCCGTCGTCGGCGGTGGCATCGCCGGCCTCTTCACCGCCTGGGAGCTGGTGCGGGCCGGCCTGGACGTCGTACTCCTGGAGGCGGACCGGATCGCCGCCGGGGTGACCGGCTGCACCACGGCCAAGCTGACGGCGCTGCACGGTCTGGCGTACGCCCGGCTGGAGGCGAGTCACGGCGCCGACAACGCCGGGCTGTACGCGCTCTCGCAGCAGGACGCGGTCGACCGTACCGCGGCCCTCTGCGACGAGCTGGGCATCGACGCCGATCTGGAGCGCGCCGCCGCCTGTACGTACCTGGCGGATCCAGGGCGGGCGGACGAACTCAAGGAGGAGGCGGCGGCCGCCCGGCGGGCCGGCCTCGACGCTTCCTTCGTGAGCGGAACGGAGCTGCCGTTCCCGGTGGCCGGGGCGGTGCGGGTGGAGGGGCAGCTGCAATTCCACCCGCGCAAGTTCCTGCTGGCGCTGGCCGAGCGGATCACCGGTGCGGGCGGACGCATCCATGAGCGCACCCGCGTGACCGGGCTCCGGGACGGTGCGCGGTGCCGGCTGTCGACCGAGAGCGGGTTCACGGTCGAGGCGCGCGACACCGTCATCGCGACGCATTACCCGGTCTTCGACCACACGCTCCTGTTCACCCGTCTGAAGCCGAGGCGGGAGCTGGTGATCGCGGCCCCGGTGCCTACCGGTGACGCGCCGCAGGCCATGTACATGAGCCCGGCCGACCGTGTCCGTTCGGTACGAAGCGCGCCGTACGACGACGGACGGCGGCTGCTCATCGTCACGGGCGAGACGTTCGAGCCGGGCGCCGGCGGTGTACGGGAACGCTTCGCGCGCCTGGACGGCTGGGCGCGGGAACGGCTGCCGGGCTTCGCGGGAGCCGACCTGTCATACCGCTGGGCGGCGCAGGACAACGACTCGAGCGACCGTCTGCCGTACGTCGGACACGCGCACGGGGGCACCCAGCACGTGTTCGTGGCGACAGGGTTCGGCGGCTGGGGCATGAGCAACGGAGTGATGGCCGGCCGCCTGCTCGCCGCACACATCGCGGGCGGACCCCGCCCCGCGTGGACGGATCTGTACGACCCGCGGCGCCTGCCCCAGGTGAGGGAGACGGCGGAGCTGGCGAAGTTCCAGAGGGCCGTCGCCCGGCACTTCGTGGGCGACCGCCGGCACACGGGTCACGTCGACTCGGTGGACGAGGTCCCGCCGGGCAGCGGCGCGGTCGTCCGCCTGGAAGGCCACCGCTGTGCGGTGTACCGCGACGAATCCGGCGAGGCCCGCATCGTTTCGGCCCGCTGCACGCATCTGGGCTGCCTGGTGCAGTTCAACGACGCCGAGAAGGTCTGGGAGTGTCCTTGCCACGGCTCGCGCTTCGGGACGGACGGTGCGGTGCTGCACGGCCCCGCCACCCGGCCTCTGGAGCCTCGCGACTGAGGGGCGCGCCGGTCAGGACTTGCCGAGGGAACGCTGGAGTTCGGACTTGTTCATCGACGAACGGCCCTGGACGTTGCGGCGCCGCGCCTCGGCGTACAGCTGGTCGTAGGTCTGCCCCTCCGCCCCGCTCCGGGAACGCTCCCCGCCGCGCTGCGAGGGCGACTTGCCCTGCGTCGAGCTCCTGCTCGCGGTCCTGGACTCACCGGAGCGCGCCCGCTCCTTGTTGACGGTCCGCGCGGCCATTTCCTTGGCCCGCTTGGTGCCCGCGCCGCGCTCTTCGGCGCTCTCCTTGATGTGCTCGTACTGACGTTCCCGCTTGGAGCTCGAACCCTCGGGCATTTGTTACTCCTTCGCACGTGATTCAGTGGTTGCCGCTGCCCAGCGATGAGCGGCCACCGCCCACCCTGCGTCCGGTGCCTTCCGTCCGCAAACGCAGTTCCGCGTACCCACAGGGCATGGGAACGGACGCACAATTTCATGATCGACAACCTGCTCCAGGTGCTTGCGCGGGTTCGCCAGCACGGCCCCCCGGGGGCAGGATGGATTACGAAACTGGCCTCACATGCCCCCATTCGACCAGGACACGTGCGATGGAAATGGAAAAGACGGCCACCGGTAGAACTTCGAGCCACGAGATCTTCGGCGCCCCGTGCTGGATCACCCTGATGGCACGAGACCTGGAGCCTGCCCAGGCCTTCTACGGCGCGGTGCTGGGCTGGGAATTCCGCCGGGCCGGTCTCGGCCGCGGTTTCAGCATCGCCCTGCTCGACGGCGAACCCGTCGCCGGAATCGGCGCCCTCGACACCGCTCTGCGGGCGCCCGTCACCTGGACGCCCTATTTCGCCGTCGCCAGTGTGGATGACACCGCGAGCCGGATCAGGGAGCGGAGCGCCACCGTCGCCGTGGGGCCGCTCCGGTTCGCCACCGGCCGCGGCGCCATCGCGGCGGACCGGGACGGGGCCGTCTTCGGCATCTGGGAAGGGCAGCTCTTCTCCGACTGGCACGTGTGGCGCAAGAACGCACCCGTGTGGCTGCGTCTGCGGACCCGGGACGCGTTCGACGCGGCGATCTTCTACGGGCAGGTCCTCGAATGGGCCTCCGGCCGCCCCGGCTGCTGCGAGGTCGAGTACCAGGAGGACGAGGTCGTACTGCTCCAGGACGGGCAGACCCTGGCGCGGCTGAGCTCCGGTGCCGTCGACACAGCGCCCGATCCCCTGATCCAGCCGCGGTGGCACGCGCACTTCCCCGTGCCGGACGTCGAAGCGACCGTCGCGACGGCGCTCCGTCACGGCGGCACCGCGCTCGGGCACGGCCCCACCGTCTACGGAATGGAGACGACGCTGCGCGACCCGGACGGCGCGATCTTCACCGTCACCAGTGCCGGGCCCGGATGAGGCCGGACAAGGCGACGAGGAAGGTGCACCCGTGCACGGTTACCCGAAGGACGCCTCACAGCCCGCCGGCCGGACCGAGTCGGCCGGGCTGCGGCTGACGGCGGGGAGAGCTGTGAACAGCGGGCCCGTAGGGCCACTGTCCGGCGCCACGCACGGCAGTTCCCGACCCCTGCCGCCGGACCGCACCCAGGCCATCCTGGAGGCCACCAAGCATGTGGCGTCCAGGCTCAAGAGCGCCGGATACCCGTTCGCGCTGGTCGGGAGCGTGGCGGCGTACGCCCACGGCGTGCCGGCCAGCTTCCAGCACGACGCCGACTTCTGCATCCTGCGCGAGGACGCCGAGGCCGTGACGGAGGCCCTGGAGGCTGCCGGGATCGAGGTGCACGTCCCGCCGGAGGACTGGCTGGTCAAGGCGCGGAGTCACGGCGAGGAGATCGACCTGATCTTCGAACTGGCCCGGCAGCCGGTGACCAGGGAGTTGCTGAGCCGGGCGCAGACACTTCCCGTGGACTCGGTTCACATGCCCGTACTGTCACCCACCGACCTCATGGGCAGCCAATTGCACGCCTTCTCCGAGCACCACTGCGACTTCGGGGCCGTACTTCCCATCGCACGGGCCCTGCGGGAAAGGATCGACTGGACGCGCCTGCGCCGTGAGCATCAGGACTCGCCCATGCCCGACGCGTTTCTCTACCTTCTCGAGCGTCTGGACGTCATCGAGCCACGGGAGGCCGGGCCGTGAACGACTCATCCGCCGCCGAGTACCGCATCGCCCATCTGCAGGAACGGCTGGCCGGTGGGGACTACGCCGAGATGGGCGTACGGATCGAGCTGCGCGGAAACAGCGTCCTGATCGCCGGCACGGTCTCCAGCGCCGCCTGCCGGGACGAGATCCTGCGTATCGCCGAGGACGAGCTGGCCGGTCTCCCGCTGCGTGAGGACCTGATCGTGGTCTCCGCGACCGCCCCCGACCACCCTGAGGAGCTCGCGTGATCCGGATCGCGGCCGTCGGCGACATTCATCTGGGACTGGACAGTGCGGGGGTGCTGAGGCCCGCGTTCGAGACCATCGGGGACGCGGCGGACGTCCTGCTGCTCGCGGGGGACCTGACGCGGCACGGCACGGCCGAGGAGGCGCGGGTGGTCGCCCAGGAGGTGACCGGGCTCGGCGTCCCGGTGGTGGCCGTTCTGGGAAATCACGACTACCACAGTGATCAGCAGGCCGAGGTGACAGCCGTGCTCGGCGAGGCGGGCGTGAGCGTTCTGGAGGGCCGGGGAACTGTGCTGGACATCGGCGGGGTGCGGGTCGGTGTCGCCGGGACCAAGGGCTTCGGCGGTGGGTTCGCCGGCCGCAGCGGCGGCGAGTTCGGCGAACCGGAGATGAAGGAGTTCATCCGGTACAGCCGGCGGTGCGCGGAGAGCCTGCGGCATTCCCTGGACGAGCTGAGGGAGCGCGGTTGCGCCGTACGCATCGCCTTGACGCACTTCGCACCGGTGCCGGACACGCTGGCGGGTGAGCCGCCGGAGATCTTTCCCTTCCTGGGCAGCTACCTGCTGGCCGAGGCGATGGACCGCTCCGGGGCCGATCTCGCGATCCACGGCCATGCGCACCTGGGCACCGAGCACGGGATGACCAGCGGCGGCGTGCGGGTGCGCAATGTCGCCCAGCCGGTGCTCGACCGCGCCTTCGCCGTCTACCACCTGCCGGTGCACACCAAGGCGGGCGCGAGTACGGACAGCGTTCCTGTCGCGGCCGAATAGCGGACTACTTCCGGGCGCTCGTCGCGGGCCGCCGCGTCGTCGGGAGGACCGGCGCCGTGGACATCTCCGGGTACGCCCGCTGCCGGCCCGGCGGGCCAGGGGCGAACAGCCAGCCGATGGACGGCCGGGTCAGTGGCCGGACCAGGCGGCGGACCGGCGGAGAGCCGAGCACCATCGTCAGCAGGACCGCGCACAGCACCAGAGCGACGATCTCGGCAGGGGTGTTCACCCGGGAGATCCAGCCCTGCTCCCGGACGGGCATGATGACCAGCGGATGCAGCAGATAGACGGTGAAGCCGCCCGCGCCCACCGTGGAGATGAGCGGCAGTCGCCGCCGGGGCATCAGCCGGAGCAGACAGAGCACCAGGGCCGCGGCCGACGCCAGCACCAGCAGCCGGGTGACCCAGGCCCATTCCAGGCTCAGCGGATCGGCGACGGAGTAGGGGTGGCGCATCGACAGCCAGTTGCCCTTGATGTCCCGGTGCCACAGCCATCCCACGACGCAGGAGGCCAGGATCCCGGCGACCGCCACGGGCAGGCTCCAGCGGCTGGTGAACCAGGTGTGCAAATAGCCCTGGCCGATCCGCCAGCCGAGGTAGAACAACGGCAGGTAGACAAGGGTCCGGCTGGCGGAGAAGGCCATCCCGAACTCGTCGACGTATCCCACCGCGAGGGCGACGCCCGTGGTGACGAGCAGCGGGTGACGCAGCTGCACCACCAGGGGCAGCAGCAGCCGCCAGAAGAAGAGGGACATCAGGAACCACAGGGTCCACGGCAGCTGGACGACATGCACGGTGAACTCGGCGCCCAGCCAGCGGCTCTCCAGCGAGAAGAGCAGGCTGAACACCAGGGCGGGCAGCACGATGCTCTGCAGCAGGGAGCGCAGGGGGCGCGGGCCGAGCGGACCCGCGCTGCTGAAAACACCGGCCAGCATGACGAAGGCCGGCACCCGGAAGGCCCAGGCGGCGATGTGGAAGGAGTGCAGTACCTCTTCCCTGGTCATGATGCTGCCCACGGTGTGCAGAACCACGATCAGTGTGGCGGAGACGAACCGGGCGTTGTCCCACCACGGATTCCTGGCCCGCTCGGCCCGCACGGCCCCGTCGGGACTGCCGGCGGCGGTGTCGGTGACGGCGATTGCGGGCAGTGGCTTGTCCATCGCGGCGACGGGCTCCTGACAGCGGGCCGGCCACGACACGGGCTGCGGCACTGATGATCGAATCGGGTGGGTGGGCACACTGTGCCGACCGTGGCGGAGGACCCGGTTGCCGCTTCAGGTTCGTACGGTGAACTCCACATGTACATCGACCCGTCATCCGAGCCCCGTCGGCGCTCCTCGCAACCAACCGCTTCAGAAAACGAGTCAGGGCCAGTTTCAGATTCCTCTGATACTGGCCCTGACCTGCGACTCTTTCGAGTCGGGACGACAGGATTTGAACCTGCGACCCCTTGACCCCCAGTCAAGTGCGCTACCAAGCTGCGCCACGTCCCGGTGCCCGTCTGGCCTGGGGTTTCCCCTGGCTGAACGCGCTTGAGAACAATACCGCACTTGGGCCGGTGGTCACGAACCGCATTTACACACGCTTGTCGAGCCAGGCGGTCAGGTCGTCCTGGACCTCGTCCCGGTTGGTCTCGTTGAGGATCTCGTGGCGGGCGCCCCGGTAGCCCTTCCAGGTGAGGTCCTCGGTGCCGAGGTAGCGGAAGTCTTCCAGGAGTTCGTAGACGAGGGTCATCCGCTGGTTGCACGGGTCTTCCGTACCGACGGCGATGTGGACGGGCAGATCGGCGGGGATGCGGGCGAGATTGCGCGGGTCGTTGATCTTGCGGACCGCGTGCACCCAGTCCAGCGCGAGACCCGCGCTGAAGGCGAAACCGCAGCGCTCGTCAGCCGCGTACGCGTCGACCTCCGCCTCGTCGCGCGAGAGCCACTCGAATCCCGTGCGGTGCTCGTACGCGTCGTTGAAGGAGGAGAAGAGGGCGGGGATGTACGAGGAAGGGGCCGTACGGCCGCGCTCCGCGATCTCCGCCTCCAGGTCGGCCATCGATTCCTGCAGCTCGGCTCCCGGGAGCGTACGGAAGGTGCCGGAAAGGATGAGCCCGGCCAGGCCGTCCGGGTACTCCTGGGCGTAGTCACGGGCCAGCATCGAGCCGAGGCTGTGGCCGAGCAGTACGACCGGCACGCCGGGGTGCAGGGCCCGGGCCTGGTCGCCGACCGCCTTGAGGTCGTCGACGGTCGCCCGCCAGCTGTCCTCGCCGGCCACGCCGTAGCCGCCGGTGCCGACGGCGGTCGCGCCGTGGCCTCGGTGGTCGGAGGCGATCACGCCGTAGCCGTGGGAGACCAGGTGCTGGGCGAAGCGGTCGTAGCGCAGGGCGTGTTCGGCCGCGCCGTGGGCGATCTGGACGAGGGCGCGGGGCCGCCCGTTCTGGGGCAGCCAGGTGTACGCGGCGATCTGCGCGCCGTCGCCTGCGGTCGCCGTTCCCGTGCGGTGTGCGGTGCTCATCGGGCACGCCTCCTGGGTGTCTGCTGATGTCCGTGCTCGGGCTATTGGGGCTGACTCTCCCCAGGGGGGAGCGGCTCACACCAGACCTCTGTCGACCCATTGACCCCCTTGTGGCGGGAACCTACTCTGAGCGACGCCCTCCAGAAAGCGCTTTCTACGCCCGCAGCCGCCTCACCAGCCCCGGGAGCGCCCATGAGTCACCCCGCGCGAAGACTCCTTCTGCCTTTCACCGTCGTCGGAACCCTGCTGGCGCTGCTGCTCGGACTCGGGGTGGCCTCGCCTCCCCTCGCCGAGGCGGCGCCCTTCCGTGTTCTTGTCTTCTCCAAAGTCACGAATTTCGCCCATGACTCGATTCCGGCGGGGATCGAAGCGATCAAGAAGCTCGGCAGCGAGAACGGTTTCGAGGTCGAGGCCACCGATGACGCCGCCGCCTTCACCGACGCCAATCTCGCCCGCTTCCAGGCGATCGTCTTCAACAACACCAACTCCACCCCGGAGAAGGGTGATCTGCTGAACGCCGAGCAGCGGGCGGCCCTCCAGAAGTTCGTACGCGCCGGCGGCGGCTGGGTGGGCCTGCACGCCGCGTCGGCCAGCGAGCGCGACTGGGGCTGGTACGAGGGTCTGGTCGGCGCCATCTTCGATCAGCACCCCGCCGTACAGACGGGCAGGGTGAAGGTCCTCGACCAGGCGCATCCCTCCACGAAGGGGCTGCCGGAGCTCTGGGAGCGTACGGAGGAGTGGTACAACTGGCGCACCAGTCCGACCGGCAAGGTGCACACTCTCGCGCAGATCAAAGTGCGCGACGGCGTCACCGGTCTGGACGAAGGCGTCGACCACCCGTGGTCCTGGTGCCAGAACTACGACGGCGGGCGGTCCTGGTTCACCGCGGGCGGCCACGCCAAGTCGGCGTTCCAGGAGGAGAACTTCCTCCAGCACATCCTCGGCGGCATCCAGTGGGCCGCGGGCAACAAGCCGGGCGACTGCACGGCGACGAAGACGGGCGCGTTCCAGCGCACTCCCCTGGCGACGAGCGATCTCGCCGATCCGTTCGAGTTGGCGGTCGCGCCCGACCGCCGGGTCTTCTTCATCCAGCGCACCGGCAAGCTGAAGGTCATCGACCAGGCGACCCTCAAGGTCACGACGGCACTGGACTTCGCCTACACGCCGGAGATGACCAGCCAGTCCGACGGCCTGCTCGGGCTCGCGCTCGACCCGGGCTTCGCGCAGAACAAGTGGCTGTATCTGCTGCACTCCGACAAGACCGAGAAGCGGCTCAACCTGTCGCGGTTCACCGTGAGCGGCACGGGCGGCGGCACCACGGTCGACCCCGCCTCCGAGAAGCGGCTCCTGACCATCCCCACCCTGCGCGGTGAGGGCCGGGCCAACTCCCACATGGCCGGGTCGGTCGCCTTCGACAAGAAGGGCAGCCTGTACGTCGCGACCGGCGACAACACCGACCCGTTCGCGTCCGACGGCTTCGCGCCGATCGACGAGCGCGAGGGACGCCGCGCCTGGGACGCGCAGGGCACCTCGGGCAACACGAACGACCTGCGCGGCAAGGTACTGCGCATCACCCCGCAGGACGACGGTACGTACACCGTCCCCGCCGGGAATCTCTTCGCGCCGGGGACCGACAGGACGCGGGCCGAGATCTACGCGATGGGCATGCGCAACCCCTTCCGGATCACGACCGATCCGCAGAGCGGCGCGCTGATGGTCGCCGACTACGGGCCGGACGCCCGCCAGGCGAAGCCCGACCGGGGCCCCGAGGGGACCGTGGAGTACACGCGCATCACCAAGGCGGGCAACTTCGGCTGGCCTTACTGCATCGGTGACAACACTCCCTTCAACGACTACGACTTCGCGGCGAAGACGCCGGGCGCGAAGTTCGACTGCGCGTCGCTGGTCAACGACTCGCCGAACAGCACCGGGCTGCGTGAACTGCCGCCCGCCCAGCCCGCCTCGATCTGGTACGCGTACTCCGCGTCACCCGAGTTCCCCGAGCTGGGCACCGGGGGCGGCGGGCCGATGAGCGGGCCGGTGTACGACTACGACGAGGCCAATACCTACCCGACGAAGTTCCCCGAGTACTTCGAGGGGAAGTGGTTCACCTACGAGCTGACGCGCCAGTGGTTCAAGGCCTTCTCGATCCAGGAGAAGGACCAGACTTTCGCCGATCCGCGCTTCGCACCCGCCAAGGCCGGTGATCTCCACTCGATCAACCCCGTCTTCGGTGACATGAGGTGGAACCAGCCCTTCGACGCCGACTTCGGGCCCGACGGCGCGATGTACGTCATCGACTTCGGCCTCGGCAGCGGCACGGGCCGCGGTGGCAGCAACGAGGGCGCGGGGATCTACCGCATCGACTACGTCGCCGACGGCCGGCTGCCCGCCGCCAAGGTGACCGCGAGCCCGGACAGTGGCCCGGCACCGCTGACCGTGGCGTTCTCCAGTGCGGGTTCCGGACTGCCGGACGGCACGCCGGTGACGTACGCCTGGGACTTCGACGGGAACGGAACGACGGATTCGACGGAGGCTAACCCCACCCACACCTACGAGGCGAAGGGCCGCTTCACCGCCCGCCTCACGGTCGGCGCGCCCAAGGGCCTGACGGGGCTGGCGGTGCAGGAGATCACCGTGGGGAACAGCCGACCCGAGGTGGCGATCCAGCGGCCGCCGGACGGCGGCATGTTCAGCTTCGGCGACACGATCCCCTTCACCGTCAAGGTGAAGGACCGTGAGGACGGGCGGCGCATCGACTGCTCGCGGGTCGTCGTCCAGTCCCAGCTCGGCCACGACAGCCATCTCCACCCGCTGGACAACTACACGGGCTGCACCGGCGAGATCGTGACCGATGCCGGAGAAAGCCACGGTCCCGGCCAGAACCTGTACTACGGAATCACCGCGCAGTACGAGGACAAGGGCGGCCCCGGCGGTGTCCCCGCTCTCACCGGATCCGCGTCCCTGACGCTGCGCCCGGCGCTTCGCGAGGCCGAGCACTTCACGACGACGGGCGGCGCGCACGACGGCGCGGTCGTCGCGAGCCGTGCCGACGCGTCGGGCGGGAAGCGGCTGACGGAGATCGAGGACGGCGACTGGATCTCGTTCGATCCGGTGCACCTCAGGGGCATCGACTCGGTGACGGTCGGCGCGGCCTCCGGCGGCATCGGGGGCGACATCGAGTTCCGCACGGGTTCGCCGACCGGTCCGCTGCTCGCCAAGGTGAGCGTCCCGGACACGGGCGGGTGGGGCAATGTGGTCTCGCCGACGGTCGGACTGCCCGTCCTGGACCGGACGGTGAAGCTGTACGCCGTGTTCACCAACCCGCAGTGGTCGGCGGACAAGCCGGACCTCTTCGCCGTCGACTGGCTGCACTTCAACGGCCGTGGGGTCGAGAAGAAGCCGGGCACGCGGGTCTCCGTGACCGCTGCTCCGGCCGGCGGTTCCGCGCCGCTCAGGGTCGAGCTGACCGGCGAGGTCAAGCCGCTGTCCGGTCGCACCATCGCTTCGTACCACTGGGACTTCGGCGACAACGTGAAGCCGGCGCCGGGAACGGAGGGGCCGGCGGCCGAGCACACGTACGCCAGGAAGGGCACGTACACCGCGCATCTGACCGTCACCGACGACAAGGGTGACACGACCTCCGGCGCCGTCCGGATCGACGTGAGTTGAGGTGGTTGCACATGACCGGGAGCATGAACAGCGGCACGCGACGCGCGTTCCTCGGTACGGTCGCCGGGATCGCGGCGGCGGTCGGGACGGCGGTCAGTGGCACGACCGCGCAGGCCACGGACGCGGCGGGGCGGCGGCGCATCCCGCCGTCCGGGATCGGCATGCACCTCTACACGATGCGCACGCCCCTGGCTAACGACTTCCAAGGGACGCTCGCACGCCTCGCGGAGATGGGTTACGCGACGGTCGGGGTCAGCGGCAGGCACGGCAACAGTGCGGTGGACATCCGGCGGATGCTCGACGAGACGCGGCTCAGGGCCGTGCTCGAACACGTCGCGTACACCGTCGTCTCGGGCAGCGGACTGCGACAGGCCGTCGACGACGTGGTGACGCTCGGCGGGAAGTGGATCGTCGTGCCGAGCCTCCCGGGGTCGATGCACAGCCCGGCCGGGTTCCGGGAAGCGGCGCGGCAGTTCAACAAGGCGGGGCTCGTGGCGCGCGAGAAGGACCTGAAGCTGCTCTTCCACAACCACGGCAGCGACCACGTGGCCATCGAGGGCGAGAACCTCTACGACATCCTCCTCAACGAGACCGATCCCGAGCTGGTGGGCTTCGAGCTGGATGTGTACTGGGCAGCCAAGGGGGGTGCGGATCCGGCGCGGCTGTTCGCAAGGCATCCGCGACGCTTCCCCGCGCTGCACGTCAAGGACATGGCCCCTGACGGGGACTTCGCCGACGTGGGCTCCGGGGTGCTCGACTTCCCGGCGATGTTCGACGTGGCGCGGCGGGGTGGTGTGAAGCAGTGGCTGGTGGAGCACGACGCACCGGCCGATCCCTTCGCGACGGCGCTGAACAGCTACACGTATCTGTCGCGGCTGCGGTACTGAGGACGCGCGGCGGCCCCGGGCGCTGGTGGGCTTCCGGGGCCGGGCGCCGTGCGCGTCCGGGGCCGGCGGCGGTCGGTGTCCTGGGTTTCCTCAGTGCCCGGAGAGCAGTTGGCGGTACCAGGCGATGGTCTCGTCGATGGTGGCGGCGAGCGGGTTCGGTGTCAGGCCGTACGCCTTCTCGATGGCCGTCGAGTCCATGATCTGTGCCTCGGTGTGCTGGTAGAACATCTCGGCGTACGCGTCCATGAACACCGCGTCGAACGGGCCGAACGGGCGCGGCTCGTCGACGACAACGACGTTCAGCGGCCTGCCGGTCCGCTCCTCGATCATCGTGAAGATCTCGCGCGTCGACACGGCGGGGGCGGTGGGCAGGTGCCAGACGCGGCCGTCGCTGTCCGGGTGCTCGCCGAGTGCGGCGAGGCCGGCGGCCACGTCCCCTATGTACGTGTAGCTGTGCGGGAGGCCGATGTCACCGAGGCCCGGCACCTCTCCCCCGGTGAGCGCGCCGGGGAAGACGGCGCCGCCCAGTGTGGAGTTGAGGACGCCGGGACCGACGAAATCGGCCGACCTGCCCAGCGCGACCCGGACGCGGCCCTCGCGGTGGGCCGCCAGGTAACGGGCGTCGAGGTCGGCGCGCATGCGGCCCTTGGCGGAGGTGGCGTTCCAGGGCGAGTCCTCGGTCATGACGCCGCCGTGCGTCTCGCCGTACGGATAGAGGGTGTCGAGCACGACCAGACGCGCCCCCACCTCCTCCGTCGCGGCGAGGACCGCTGTCGTGATCCCCGGCATGACCTCGACCTGGAGGTGATAGCCGACGTTGACGCAGTGATAGACGACGGCGGCGCCTTCGACGGCGGCTCGTGCGCTTTCGTGCGTGGTGATGTCGGCGGCGCGCCGTTCGACGCCTGACAGGGAACGGCCTTCACCCCGGCGGTTCACGAGACGCACACGATGGCCGCGGCGCGCCAGCTCCTGCGCGAGTGCGGTGCCGGCAGGACCGGCGCCGAGGACCACCTGGAGTTCGCGTCCGTTTGTCGTCATGGTCTGTCTGCCTCTCATGCGGTGCGGTAGGGCTGCGTTAGCGCTTCTTGCAACTGTTATGGACAGTAACTCTCGCGAGTCTCTATAGCAATAGCCCGTGTTATGGTCCGTAACGAATGCGATCTTCCCTAACGAAAGGGGCCGGTCATGGCCGCCACCCGAGCCCCGCAAGGGCCCCGGGCCCGCTACCGGGAGCAGACTCGTGCGGAGATCAAGGAGGCAGCCCTTCGGCAGCTCGCCGAAGGCGGCGCCGCGGCGCTCGCCCTCACCCGGATCGCCAAGGAGATGGGCCTGTCAGGCCCGGCGCTCTACCGCTACTTCGCGAGCCGCGACGATCTGCTGAACGCTCTCATCAGGGACGCGTACGACGACGCCGCCGCAGCCGTGGGAGCGGCTTCCGCGGAAGCCGCCGACGAGGGCCCCCGCGCACAACTGCACGTCCTCGCGCGCGGCTACCGCGCCTGGGCGATCGCGCAGCCGCACCGCTACCTGCTGATCCAGGGCGCGCCCGTTCCCGGGTACGTCGCCCCGGCGGACACGCTCGACCGCGCGCGGGCCGTTCTCGGCCCGTTCCTGCGCGTGTTCGCGGGAACGCGCGCGGGCGCGTCCGTGGAGCCGGTCGTACGGCAGATGACCGACTGGGCGGAGTCGGACGCGACGGTCGCCGGCTGGGTGGCGGAGTACGTGGAGTTTCCCGAGGAGGCCAGGGACGGCGACGCCGGACCGGCCCTGGCGGGCGCCGTACTCGCGTGGGCCCAGGTGCACGGAGCCGTCAGCCTCGAAGTCGCGGGCCAGTTCACGGGCATGGGGCATGACGGCGCGACGCTGCTCGCCGCCCAGATGGACGCGCTGGCGGACTCCTTCCAGCTGGCCTGAGTGACGGTCGCCCGAGGGCCGGACGGAGGCGCCTGTCGGCAGCCCGTGCCGACAGGGCCGAGGCGCCCCGCCGGGTCAGTCGCCCGCGGCGGCCGTCCCCAGCAGCCCGCGGATGTGCGCCGTCGCGTCCCTGAACTCCGGTCGCCCCATAATCCGGGCGTAGTCCCGCTCCGCGCCCATCCCCACCTCCACGATCTCCGTGATCGTGCCGGGCCGCGGGCTCATCACCACCACCCGGTCAGCGAGGTACACCGCTTCGGAGATGGAGTGGGTGACGAGCAGGACAGTGGTGCCGGTCTCCCGCCAGATGCGGTTGAGCTCCATGTTCATCTGCTCGCGGGTCAGCGCGTCGAGCGCGCCGAACGGCTCGTCCATGAGCAGGACGGGCGGGGCGTGCAGCAACGCCCGGCACAGCGCGACCCGTTGCTGCATGCCGCCGGACAGTTCGTGCGGGTAGGCGTCCTCGAAACCGCCGAGCCCGGTCATCGCGATCAGTTCGGCGGCGCGCTCGCGAGCCCGCCCGGCGGGCATCCTGCGCATCTCGGCCTGGAGGAGAATGTTGCGGCGCGCCGAGCGCCACTCCAGGAGTGCGGCGCGCTGGAAGACGTAACCGATGTCGTGGCGGGGCCCGTTCACCTGTTCGTCGCGGAGCCGGACCTGGCCCGAGGACGGCTCAAGCAGGCCCGCGACCAGTTTGAGGAGCGTCGATTTGCCGCAGCCGGAAGGGCCGACGATCGCCACGAACTCGCCGGTCGCGACATCGAGCGAGACATCACGCAGCGCGGTGACGTCTCGGTTCTTCGTACGGAAGCGGACGGCGACGTCATCGAGGGCGACCGCCGCCGTGGCGCGGAGCGTTGCGTCCCTGGCCATCGTCATCCCTTCAGCGCCGTACCGGCGTCCCAGTACTCCGAGACGGCCTTCGGGCTCCTGACCATCCCGGCCTCGGCGAAGACGTCGATCGTCTGCTTCCAGTCGGCCTCGGTGTTGACGCCGGGCTCCTTGCCCGCCGTCGCGTCGGTGTGCAGCAGCGACAGCGTCGTCTTGAACTGCTCCGACAGCACTTCCCCGGGCGGGAGTTGTTCCGATGCGCCGTTCATCGAGGCGACGGCGGGCCCGGGTGCCTTCGCGGCCGCCGCCCAGGCTTCGCTGACGGCCCGCACCATGCGCTTGGCGATGTCCGCCTTGGCCTCGCCGGCCAGGCTCTTCGGCCCGGCGATCAGACCGTTGGAGTAGAAGTTGAGGCCGTGTTCGGAGAAGCGAAGGTAACCGACGTCCTTCTTCGCCTTGTTCCGCATGGTCGGCCCCTGGTCGCTCGCGTAGCCGAGCAGCGCGTCGGTCTTCCCGGAGATGACTGCGGCGATCTTGCCGGCCGGGTCGGTGTTCTGGACCTGTACGTCGGACTCCTTCAGGCCGTTCTTCTTCAGGAAGATCGGGAAGGTCTTGGAGAGCGCGTCACCCGCCGTACCCGCGATGGACCTGCCCTTGAGGTCAGCGGGCTTCGTGATGCCCTGCGCGTCGAAGAACTGCACTGACGCCGGAGTGGTCTGGAGAAAGACGCCGAGGCTCTTGACCTTCACCCCCTGGTCGACTCCGGCGAGCAGCGCGGGTGTGTCGGCCCAGCCGAAGTCGGTCTGGCCCGCGGCCGCCGCCTGGACGGTCTTCTGCGATCCCTGCCCGGCCCTGATCGTCAGGTCGATGCCGTGCTTCTCGAAGATCTTCTTCTGCTTGCCGTAGTAGAACGGCGCGTGTTCGCCGTACGGATACCAGTTGAGCGTCAGCGTGACCTTGTCGAGCTTCTTGCCCGAGTCGCTCGTGCTGGTCGCGGCTCCGTCCCCGCCGCAGGCGGCCGTGGCGATCAGGGCCAGCGGTAGGAGTCCGATCAGAAGTCTGCGCGCGTGCATGGGGCCGACCCTCTCAGTACGTGGTGGTGACGGACGCGTCCCTGCGGCTCGCGTGCCACGGGAGCAGCAGCTTCTCGGCGATCTCGACAAGTACGAAGAGAACGACGCCGATCATTGACATGACAAGCAGCCCCGCGAAAAGCATGGGGGTGTCGAGGTTCCCGTTGGCCTGGAGGATCACATAGCCGAGCCCCTCGTTGGCACCGACGAACTCCCCGACGACCGCACCGGTGACCGCGAGCGTGACGGCCACCTTGAGCCCGGAGAAGAGGTGGGGAAGCGAGGCGGGAAACCGGATCTTGACGAAGGTCTGCCACGGGCTCGCGCCCATGGTCGCCGAGAGCTGGAGCGTCTCCGGATCGACGGCTTTGAGACCGGCGACCATGGAGATCACGACGGGGAAGAAGGCGATCAGTACGGCGATGAGGATCTTCGGCGCGATACCGAATCCGAGCCACACGACGAACAGCGGGGCGATGGCGATCTTGGGTACGACCTGGGCGAAGAGCAGGACCGGATAGAGCGTCTTCTCGACCGTCGAGGAGTAGACCATCACCACGGCGGCGAGCACGCCGATCGCGACCGCGATCACGAAGCCCAGCAGCGTCTCGTAGGTGGTCACCCAGCTGTGCTGCGTGAGGTAACCCGTCTTCTGCGTCAGCACGTCGAGCGTCGCGCCGGGCGAGGGCACGAGATACGCCTCGACCAGTTCGGCCGCAGCGATCGCCCACCAGGCGGCCAGGAGGGCCACCAGGAGGGCCACGGGACGCCAGCTCTTCTCCGCCGCGCCGATGAGCCGTTCGCGGGTGCCGGGCTTAGCCCGTACGGCGACTCCGGCGACGACCGGGGCCGGCGCTTCGGCCGCCGTTCCCGGTATGACGTGCTGGCTCACGGTGAACTCCTCAGGGAATGCCCGGGCAGTTGCGAAGAGCTGTGCGGCCGAGTACGGCCGAAGTGGGGAAAGCGCTCGCAGAAAGCGCTTTCTGGCAACGTGCCGCCACGCTAATGACTGGCCGCGGCCATGGTCAATAGGTCGTCCCGAACAATCGGCGCAGTGCCGCGGCGACCCGTCAGATGCCGCCGTCCTCACGGCGCCGGATCAGTTCGGCCAGCTCCGCGGCCATCGCCTTGATCGTCCCCAGCCCCGCCCGCCCCCACTGCCTCGGCTCGGTGTCGACGACACAGACCGTGCCGAGCAGGATGTCCGTACGGTCGATGACGGGCGCGCCCATGTACGACCGGATGCCGATCTCGTCGACAACCGGATTGCCCGCGAACCGCGGATAGTCGCAGACGTCCTCCAGGACAAGCGCCTTGCGCCGCGCGACGACATGCGGGCAGTACCCGTGATCGCGGGCGAGGAAGCGGCCGATGCGGCTCGTGGCGGCGACCGCGCCCAGGTCCGTACCGCTGTGCGTCCCGGTCGGTGTGTGCAGCCCGGCGAAGAACTGCCGGTTCTCGTCGATGAAGTTGACCATGGAGTACGGCGCTCCGGTCACCTCCGCGAGCCGGTCGGCGAACGTGTCGAAGGCCGGCACGGCCCGGTCGCCGAGCCCGAGCTGGTGCAGCCGCCGTACGCGCGCGGGCGCCTCCGGGTCGACGGGGGTGAGCAGCAGGTGACCGATCCGGTTGTATGTCATGTGGGTGCTCCGTAGCTTCCGTAACTCGGCGTGGCCGAGGTGATGGTGAGCAGGTGCCGGACGAGGGTGACCAGCGTCCTGATCCCTGAGCTGGCGATACGGGCGTCGCACAGCACGACGGGGACCTCCGGCGCGAGGTCGAGGGCGGCCCGTACCTCTTCCGGTTCGTAGCGGTGCGCGCCGTCGAACTCATTCACGGCCACGACGAATTCGATGCCGCGCCGTTCGAAAAAGTCCAGCGCCGCGAAGCTCTCCTGGAGGCGGCGGGTGTCGGCGAGCACGACGGCGCCGAGGGCGCCCTTGGAGAGTTCGTCCCACATGAACCAGAAGCGCTCCTGGCCCGGGGTGCCGAAGAGGTAGAGCACGTGGTGCTCGTCGAGGGTCATCCGGCCGAAGTCCATGGCCACGGTCGTCGTGGCCTTTTCCTCGATGCCTTCCAAGCTGTCGGTTCCGACGCTCACCTGGGTGAGCAGTTCCTCCGTACTCAGTGGCGCGATCTCGCTGACCGCTCCCACGAGGGTGGTCTTTCCGACGCCGAACCCGCCCGCGACGAGAATCTTGAGTGCGGTGGGAAACAGATCAGAGCCGTCGTCGTAGGCCATCGAGCACTGCCTCCAGCAGGGTGAGGTCGGTGGGCTGGTCGTCGAAGCGGGGGGTGTGGGTGGTGAGCGCTCCACAGTCGACCAGGTCGGAGAGCAGCACCTTGGTGACGACCACGGGAAGCCGCAGATACGCCGCGATCTCCGCCACCGAGGTGGGGCGTGCGCAGAGCGCGAGTGCCTCGGCGTGTTCAGGACCGAGGTGCATGAGGGGCTCCGTCCCGGTGGCCCGTACCAGCGACAGCATGTCGAGAGCGGCCGTGGGGCGGGTGCGGCCGTCGCTCACCGTGTACGGGCGGATGAGCCGGCCGGCCGCGTCGTCGAGCCACGGCCCGTCCTGCGGGAGCGGCCCCATCAGCGTCCTGAGGCGCTCGGTACGCCCGCCCGCTGCCTGGCCGGCGTGACGAGGTAGGGCCGCACGCTCTTGACGAGCATCGCCATCTCGTAGCCCAGGACCGCCGCGTCCGCCTCGCGGCCCGCGAGCACCGCCAGGCAGGTCCCGGATCCCGCCGTGGAGACGAAGAGGAGGGTGGAGTCGAGTTCCACGACGACCTGGCGGACCTCGCCGCCGTCGCCGAAGCGGGCGCCCGCGCTGCGGCCGAGCGAGTACAGGCCGGAGGCCAGAGCGGCCATGTGGTCGGCACTGTCGGTGTCGAGGCCGTGGACCGACTTGACCAGGCCGTCGGAGGAGAGCAGAACCGCGTTGCGCGTGAAGGGAACACGCTGGACCAGGCCGCTCAACAGCCAGTCGAGATCGGACACTTGACCGGTCGGCGCATCACTCGCCATGGTGCATCTACTCCTTGGGGTACCGCGGTGTGGAGGGATGGGGAGGGGAGGGAGGAGGCTGTGGTCAGCCTGCTTCGCCCTCACGGGGGTGGTACGGACGCGGATGCTGTCCGGAGGCCTGGACCGGGGCGGGCGCGGTCGCGGGCGACGCCGGTCCGATGGCCGGGGGGTGGGCGGACAGGTCCGGTGCCGGGTCCGGGGACGGAACGGGGTACGGGTCCGACTGTGTCTCCGCCAGGCCGATGCCCCGCTGGAACGCCGCCATGAGGCCCGGGTCGTGCAGGGCGGGGTACTCGTCGTCCGGGTACACGGCCGGGGCTTCCCTGAGCTGCGGCACCAGGTTCTCCTGGCTGCGGCGCCTGGGCAGACTGGGGCGGCTCGTGATGTCGCGTACGTATCCGGCGGCGCGCGGCTGGGCCTGTGTGTGCACCGGCTCGGCGGCGAAATCGGGCCGGGCGGAGCGGTCGACGCCGGGGCGGGCGGCCGCCGGGGTCGGCCGGTCCTCCCGCTCACCGCGTACGGGGAGCGGGGGGTGGCGGTGCCCGTTGACGGCCGGGGCGGCCCCCGGGTGGCCGGAGCCGTCCGGCCCGGGGCCGGCGGGGGCGGAACCGGCCGCTCCAGGACCGGCGGGGCCGGGACCCACGGGGCCGAGTCCGGCGGGTGCTGGTACGTGGGGTGCGGGTACGTGGGGCGCCGGTTGGTGCGGTGCCGGTACGTGCGGTGCCGGTACGTGCGGTGCCGGTACGTGGGGCGCCGGTTGGTGCGGTGCCGGTACGTGCGGTGCCGGTACGTGGGGCGCCGGTTGGTGCGGTGCCGGTACGTGCGGTGCCGGTACGTGCGGTGCCGGTACGTGCGGTGCCGGTACGTGCGGTGCGGGCACGTGGGGCGCCGCTTGGTGCGGTGCCGGTACCTGGGGCGCCGGTACCTGGGGCGACATGAGCGAGGCCGGCGCGGGCGCGCATGCCGGGACCGTCTGCCGGGTGCCCGCGGCCGCCCCCCGGCTCTGACCGACGTCCTGGTCCTCCCCGCCCAGCAACCCCTGCGGCAGCACGAGTACGGCCTGCACGCCGCCGTAGATGTTGGCCTGGAGCCGGACGGTGATGCCGTGCCTGCGGGCCAGTGCCGACACCACGAAGAGGCCGATGCGCCCGTCCTGGAGCAGGCGGCCGACGTTGACGTTGTCCGGGTTGTGCAGCAGGGCGTTCATCTTGTTCTGCTCGCCGAGGGGCATACCCAGGCCACGGTCCTCGACCTCGATGGCAAGGCCCGAGGCGACGTGCTGGGCGCGGAGCAGCACGGTGGTGTGCGGGGCGGAGAACACTGTCGCGTTCTCGACGAGTTCGGCGAGGAGATGGATGACGTCGGCGACGGCGTGGCCGCGCAGGGTGCCGTCGATGGGGGGCACCAGCTTGACCCGTGAGTACTGCTCGACCTCGGCGATCGAGGAGCGCAGCACCTCCGTCATGGTCACCGGGTTGCTCCACTGGCGGCGGGAGACCGCACCGCCGAGGACCGCGAGGTTCTCCGCGTGCCTGCGGATGCGGGTGGCGAGATGGTCGACGTGAAAGAGGCCCTTGAGCAGCTCGGGGTCCTCGACATCGTTCTCCAGCTCGTCGAGCAGCTGGATCTCCCGGTGCACGAGCGACTGGAGGCGGCGGGCCAGATTGACGAAGACCTCGACCATCTGGTCCGCGCCGGCGCTGCTGGACAGCTGCGAAGCCTGCACGACAGCGCTCACGGCCGCCTCGTGCGCCCGCCCCATCTCCAGCTCCAGCCGGTCGAATTCGTCGCCGCCCGGCGGGCCGGGGGGCGGCGTACGCCGGGCGGGCGGCCCCTCGCCGCGCCGCAGCTGCTCGACGATCGCGCACAGGTCGGCCTGCCCTCGCGCGCTGGCCCTGCGCAGCGCGTTGCAGCGGTCGAGGACGGTTTTCGCGGCCCTGTCGGCGCCCACGACGGCCGCCGCGAGGGAGACGATGACGAGCGCTCCGGCCCCGGCGAGCGCGACCCATAAGTTGCGCGCGGGCTCGGCGGTGGAGGTGGCCCGGAGGGTGAACAGCACGGCGGCGGCACCGCTGAAGGCGACGACTACGGCCGGGAGTACGGCGGCACGCAGGAGCTGAGGGCGTATGTGGACATCGGGCATCGGCTGCGGGGGTTGGGGCCGGGGGCCCGGCCGTCCGTGCCGCCCGCCCTCGCGGCGGTCTGCGCGCGCGGCGGGTGCGCGAAGTTGAGACATCAGCGTCCTCGGTACGTGGGGCCCCAGGGATCGGCGTACTGCGTCGGTTCGACCACTGTCGGTCTGGGCTCAACTTGGGCGATGTGGCCCCATGTTGATCACCGGACACTCACAGTAGTCGGCAACCTTTCATGATCGACGGGCTGTTGCCAAACTTGCCCGCGCAGCGTCCCGCTCTGGTATGACGCCTCGTACTACAGACCGAAAAACCTACGGCTCCCGCAGCCGTGGACAACTGTTCGACCCGCTACACGGCCGGGGCCGTCTCCGGTTCGCCGGTGCCGGCGCGGCCGGTGTCCACCTTCCGCCCGGGGGTGGCGGGCATCCCGCCGCCGGGACGGTCCGGTGCGTGGCCCACGGCGACCGCGCGCCACCACGGCGCGGAGGGAAGGACCTCGGCCCCGGGCTCGAAGGGCTCGCCGGGGCGCGGCAGCGCGATGCGGGCGCCCGTCTCGTCGGCTGCCTGTACGGTGCCTTCGGCCGGTTCGGACCACGGGTGCGGGGCGAGGTTGAACGTAGCCCAGTGGATCGGCAGCATCGGGCCGCTCGACAGGCCCGCCGGCAAGCCGCCCTGAAGGTCCAGGTGCGCCCGCACGCCCTCGGCGGGCGTCATGTGGATGTCGGGCCAGTACTCGCTGTACGCGCCGATCTGGATCATGGTGGCGTCGAACGGGCCGTGCTCGGCGCCGATGCCCTTGAAGCCTTCGAAGTAACCGGTGTCGCCACTGTGGTACACCCGGTGCTCCGGCCCCGCGACGGCCCATGACGCCCAGAGGGTGTGCTGCTGGTTGCGCAGGCCACGGCCGCAGAAGTGGCGGGCCGGGGTCGCGGTCAGGCTGAGCCCGGCGATCTTCACCGACTCGTTCCAGTCCAGCTCGTGCACCTGGTCCGCCGGTACCCCCCAGCGTTCGAGGTGGGCTCCGACGCCCAGCGGTACCGCGAAGGCCGTGCGCGTGCCGGCGAGCGCGCGGATCGTGGACATGTCGAGATGGTCGTAGTGGTCGTGGGAAATGACGACCACGTCGAGCGGGCCCAGCGACGCCAGCGGGGCCGGCACGGGATGCAGCCGCTTGGGGCCGACGAAGGAAAAGGGCGAGCAGCGCTCCCCCCACACCGGGTCGAAGAGCACGCGGCGCCCGTCGATCTCGGCGAACACGCTCGAATGCCCCATCCAGGTGAGGCGCAGCCCTGTGACGGGCGCCCCGGCCAGCTCGGCGACGGTCGTGGCGTGCAGGGGTACGGGACCGGCCGGAGCGCGGCGGCGCCGCTCCTCCTTGCGGAAGTAGACCTTCATCAGTTCGAGCGTCGAGCCCGAGGGCCGCGTCCGCGCACCCACCGGGTTCTGGAAGACGCCGTCGGCGAAGTTGGGTGAGCGGCGGATGCGCTCCATCCGCTCACCCGACGGGTCCGCGCCGAAGGGGGCGGTCCGCAGCGAGCGCAGCCGGGAGCGCAGCGGTTGCAGGGCATCAGCGCCGGTCACAGGACCTCCAGGGGCTCAGTGTCTTCCCATTATGAGCGTCGGGTACGACAGCGCGGGAACGGGGCCATTACGGGCACGCGTACGAGGAGGGGCACGGGACGGCGGGCGGGCGTCCACGCGGTCGGGCGCGGGGCAGTCCGGGGCAGCCCGGGGCGCGAATTGAACTGATCGGGGGTTCAGTAACACATCTCGTTGACAGGGGCGCTCCAGGCTCCAGATACTGACCGACGGTTCAGTTAAGACACCGTCGTCGTTCCTGGAGGCACCGATGTCCGGCCTCCCCACCGAGCTCGTTCCGCTCCACGCGGAGCAGCGCGACATCGTTGAGCTCACACGCACCTTCGCGCGGGAGGAGATCAGGCCCCGGGCCCGCGCCGTGGACGAGGCGGACATCGAGACCCCCTGGGACCTGTGGCGCAAGGCCGCCGAGGTCGGCATCACGGGATTCATGCTCCCGCAGGAGTACGGAGGCGGGGGTTTCACCGATGTCTTCACCCAGTGCCTCGTCCAGGAGGAGCTGTGCGTCGGCGACCTCGGCATCGGGAATCCGCTCTGCTCGAACGGCTTTTTCGCCGACCCCCTAATGGCGCTGGGCAGCCCGGAGCAGAAGCGGGAGTGGCTGACCCCGCTGACCGGGCCCGACACTCCGATGACGTCCCTGGCGACCACCGAGCCCGTCTCGGGCTCCGACGCCGCCTCCATCGTCACGACGGCGACCCGTACGGCCGGCGGCTACCGCATCAACGGTCAGAAGGCGTGCATCTCCAATGCCGGAGAGGCCGAGCAGTACGTCGTCTTCGCCAAGACCGACCCTTCCCTGCGCTCGCGCGGCGTTACGGCGTTCCTGTTCCGCAAGGACACGCCGGGCGTCGTGTTCGGTGAGCCCATGCGCAAGATGGGCCGGCGCGCGATCGTCTGCCGCGAGATCTTCTTCTCGGACGCCTTCGTGCCCGAGGCCGACCGCCTCGGCGCCCGGGGCCAGGGCTTCAGCGGTCTGACGCGTACCTTCGACATCTCGCGCGCCGTGCTGGGCTGATCTCGCAGACCTGGACCGATCACGTGACAGGGCGCCGGGGTTTCCTGGTCGTCGACCGGCTCGTACGCGGTGTGTCCAGCGGCGGCCTGCGCATGCGCGAGGGCTGCACGCTCGCCGAGGTCGCGGGACTGGCCCGCGGCATGACGATGAAGGAGGCCCTCCACTACAACGCGGAAGGCCGATACATCCCGCTCGGCGGCGCCAAGGGCGGCATCGACTGCGACCCGCGGGACCCCGAGGCGTACGGAATTCTGGTCCGCTATCTGCGCGCCATGCGTCCGCACATCGAGAACTTCTGGACCACGGGCGAGGACCTCGGACTGACCCAGGACATCGTCGACAAGGCCGGCGCCGAGGCCGGTCTGGTCTCCTCCATCCAGGCCGTCTATCCGCTGCTCGACGACGAGGTGGCGGCGCGGCGGCGGCTGGCCGAGGCGTTCGCCGTCGAGGTCGACGGCATCGGGCTGGACGAGCTGGTCGGTGGCTGCGGGGTCGCCGAGTCGGTGCTCGCGGCGCTCGACCGCGCGGGTCTCGCGTACGAGGACGCACGGGTCTCCGTGCAGGGCCTGGGCACGATGGGCGGCGCGACCGCCCGATTCCTGTCCCGCGCCGGGCTGAGAGTCGTCGCGGTGGCCGACGTGCGGGGCACGGTCGCCAACCCCGACGGCCTGGACGTCGAAGCGCTGCTCGCAGGGCGGGACGCGTACGGGGCCGTGGACCGGGGTGTGCTGCGCCCCGGCGACCTCGAACTGCCGGGCGGGGCCTGGCTGTCCGCGGAGGCGGAGGTTCTGGTTCCGGCAGCCGTCTCGTACGCCGTCGACGCCACCAATCAGGAGCGGATCGGGCACACCGCCCGCTGGATCGTCGAGGCGGCGAACATGCCGGTGCTGCCCGAGGCCGAGGTGCTGCTGGCGGAGCGCGGGGTGACGGTTCTGCCGGACGTCGTGGTCAACTCCGGTACGAACGCCTGGTGGTGGTGGACACTCTTCGGCGACATCGGGGCCGACGCGGACGAGGCGTTCGCGTACACGCGGCGCTCGATGCGCGCGCTGATCGACCAGATGCTGGCGCGGGCCGAGACGGACGGCACGACGCCGCGCGCCGCGGCGCACGCGATCGTCGCCGACCGTCTGCCGGTGATCGCGGAGCGGTTCGGGTGGTACAGGTGACCGCGGCCGCTCAGCCGGCGCCGGGCGTCGGCTTGGACGCGCTCTTCGACCCCAGGTCGGTCGCGGTCGTCGGCGCGTCCGCCACCCCGGCGAAATGGGGGTACTGGCTGACCTCCGGAGCCCTCGAAGGACGTGACCGCCGTACGGTCCACCTGGTGAACCGGCGCGGCGGCGAACTGCGCGGCGGCCCCACGCGCGTCGTCGCCGCGTACGTCGAGGACTTCCGCGACGGGCGCCGCCTGGCCCGCACCCTGGCCGCCGGCCCACGCGGCGGGCAAGCCGGTACTCCTGCTGACCGTGGGCCGCAGCGAGGCCTCGGGCCGGGCGGCGGCTTGCCACACGGGGCCCTGGTCAGCGCCCGCGCGACGGTGCCGCGGGCAACTTCGTCGCGCCGGGCATCGACATCAGCCCGAACGGCTGGCGCGCGGTCGTCGACATCGTCCTCAACGGCTCGTAGTACTGCACCCGCGCCGTCGCAAGGCATTGCGTGAACAGGGCACCGGGGGTTCGGTGCTGTCGGTGATCGCGACGTACGCCTGGCACGGGCACCCGGGGACGGTCCGTTCGGCCGCCGCGAAGGCCGGCGTCCTGGCCATGACCCGCACCCTCGCGGTCGAACTCGCCCCGCTCGGCATCCGGCTGAACCGCGTCGCACCGGGGCCGACGGAGACAGCAGGCGCGGGCGCCGCGCTGTGGGTCACGGACGAGGCACGGTCCGAGGTGCTCGCGTCGGTGCCGGCGGCCCGCTTCGCGGACCCGGCGGAGATCACGGACGCGTCGCTGTTCCTGCTGGGCGAGCGGGCGTCGTACGTGACGGGCGAGTGCTGACGGTGGACGCGGGCAGTGGCTCGGGAAGCAGGTGTACGGGAGGGCCGCGGAGGCGGCTGGGCGGTAGTACGCCGGGCGGGCGGGCCATGGGGGAGCGCGGCAGCGCGCGGCGGGCCACGGCACGGCAGCCCAGGGCAGCGCGCCGGGCGAGGCCGGAGGCAGCCCCGGGCATCTCGCCGGGCGAAGCCGGAGGCAGCCCCGGGCATCTCGCCGGGCGAAGCCGTAGGCAGCCCCGGACACCGCTCCCCGCGGCGCGGCCCCGACAGCGCTTCGTCAGACCGTGGTCCTCGCGGTCACCAGCCGGTGACCACCCAGCACCGCGGCGAGTTCCGCGAGGAACGGCTCCCCCAGCGGCGGCCAGTTCCACAGCACCAGCCCCAGGTGCGCGACCGCGACCGGCGGATCGATCGCCCACGCCATGAACTCCGCCCGCTCACCGCACCGCACACAGGCCCCGCTGCCCGGCCCCGTACCCCCGAACCAGGCGTACAGATCGTCGAGCAGCGGGGCCCACTCACCCGTCCACATGTCCGGACCCCGGTCGGCGGGCTCGGGCGTCGCGCCGCAGGACGGGCAGGTCGCCGTCCAGAGGTCCGCGCACACGTAGACGCGGCGTTCGATCTCCATGCCGACGCCGCACGCCCCGCCCGCCGTCACCTCGTCCTCGGTGACGGCGCGCGCGGCGTGCGGCCCCGGCGCCCTGCCGAGCTCGTCGCCGAGCAGGCAGTTCGTCAGCTCGCCCTGGACGATGCCACGGCGCTCCAGCCAGTCCATGACCCGGCCGGCGAGCACAGCGGCTTCCTCCGGCCGGGCATCCAGATCGGCCACCCATACGTACGCATCGCCCATGCGCCGCACGTTATCCCCTACATCTCATCCCTTGGCGCGCCGCGTCTTCGCGCCCCGCGCGTAGAAGACGAGCCCGATCGCCAGGAACAACAGCAGCGGTACGACCTGGCTGAGCGTGTACTGGAGCCGTTCGCCCGCGAAGGCTTCGGGCAGCGAGTCGGCGGCCGACCCCTCCTTGCCGAACCATCTGACGCCGAAGCCCGGCCAGATCAGTACGACGACGGCGAAGACCACGACCGAGACGAGGAAGAAACCGAGCAGGACGATCCGGGCGATCGCGCCGCGATCGGCGCCCACTTGCCGACGCGTACGGACTGTACGACGGCGAGCGCCCCGCCCCAGATGAAGACGAGTCCGGCCGCGTACTTCCAGCCGCCGGGCAGCGGAGTGAAGAACTC
This sequence comes from Streptomyces sp. NPDC055287, assembly GCF_053646035.1. Lineage (NCBI taxonomy): Bacteria > Bacillati > Actinomycetota > Actinomycetes > Kitasatosporales > Streptomycetaceae > Streptomyces > Streptomyces sp. NPDC055287. The sequence continues at coordinate 30,327 of NZ_JBSHNE010000038.1, forward strand.
CTCCCAGGTGGTGAGGGCGATGATGCACAGGCTGCCGCCCACCCAGACCGGGTTGGAGATCCGGTAGAGGATCTGGTTGAGCCCGGCGGTGAGGCGTCCGAAGGCGAGCCGTGTCCAGACGTACGGGCCGCCCTGCACCGGGAAGGCGGAGCCGAGCTCGGCTACGAGCAGTCCGTACGGGAGGAAGAAAGCGACGGCGAGGATCGCCATTTAGGTCGGGCCCCTGGGGCCCTCGGCCGCCACCGAACCGATGGTGTCGAGGCCGACGAGCGCACATATGAGGAAGAAGAGGACGTCGAGGCGGCGCAGGTCCTTGTGGAGCCTGCCGCGCTGTTCGCCCCAGCCCTCGGAGAGGTCGGGTGCTTGGGCGGCAGCCGCTGTCCCGGATCCTGATGAGGATGCCGATGCCGATGCTGTTCTGGAAGGAGGTGCTTGGGTCACGGGGCTGACTCCTACGGCGGTACGGGAGTGTGTACTGGCGCGGCACTTCACCCTTCCAATTGACTGAACAGACAGTCAGTAGAGGCGACTGCGGCCTGCGCCACAGCACGCTGTCAAGGGCTCTTCGGCATCCGCGTGACCGGCCTCGTCAGGTGACCCGTGTGTAGGGTTACCGCGTGGCCAGAGTCCGGTTGAGCGTGGAGGAACGGCGCGAGGAAATGCTGCGCGCCGCTGTCGAGCAGATCGAGGCGCGGGGCGTGAGCGCCGTACGCATCGCCGACGTCGCCTCGGCCCTCTCCGTGAGCAACGCGCTGGTCCTCTATCACTTCTCGACCAAGGAGAAGCTCGTCGCGGCCGCCTTCGCGTACGCCGCCGAGGGCGATCTCGCCCAGCTGCGCAAGCTGCTCGGCCGCCGCACCAGCGCTGTCCGCAGGCTGCGCACCGCCGTCCGGTGGTATGCGCCGACCGGGCAGGCCAAGGGGTGGAAGCTGTGGATCGAGGGGTGGGCGGCCTCGTTGCGTGAGCCGGCGCTCCGCGAGGTGGCGCGTGACCTCGACCAGCGGTGGAAGGCGGCACTGACGGACGTCATCACGGAGGGCGCGGAGGCCGGGGAGTTCCGGTGCGAGGACCCCGCGTCCGCGGCCTGGCGGCTGACCGCCCTGCTGGACGGCCTCGCCGTCCAAATGACCTCGTACGCGGGGTCCTTGTCCCGTACCGCCATGCTGGAGTGGACCGACGACGCGCTCGCCCGCGAGCTGGGCATCGACCGCGCGACGCTGGCGTCCGCGACGCGCTGAGGCGCCGGTCGGGCCCGCCGATCAGTACGCTCGGCGCAGCTCGTACACCGCGGTGACGCTGACCGCGTTACGGATCTCGCCGGGTGCCACGGGAACCTTCGCCTCGTCGAACGCGGCCCCGGGTACCTCCGCGGGCCGGTGCACCTCGCTTCCCGTCTCGGCGAGCGACACCAGCCTGCCGAGCCTACGGCCGCTGAGCTGCGCGTACTGCTCGGCCTTCGACCTCGCGTCGGCGTGAGCGGCCTCGCGGGCCCTCGCGCGCAGCGCGGACGGGTCGGCCACATCGAAGCTGACGCCGTTGATCCGGACCGCGTCACCCGCCGCCTTCGTCACGGCTTCGACGACCGCGCCGGTCCTGCCGATCTCGCGGATCTTGATGGCGAAGGACTGACCTGCCTGATAGCCGGTCAGCTTGGAGGCGCGGTCGGTGTGCTGATAAACGGCGTTCAGGAAGAGATTCTCGGTCTGTACGTCACGGTCGGCGATGCCCTGCTTGCGTACGGCGGCCAGCAGCGCGTCGGCCGCCGCCGACTGGGCGGCCAGCGCCCGCTTCGCCGTGGGTTTCGTGGTCTCGACGGCGGCGGTGAGGACCGCCATGTCGGGGGCCGCCGCGGCCCTCCCCTCGCCGCCCACGGAGACAGTGGCGGCGTCGGGAGTGGACGCGGGGGCGGAGGACGGTGCGGCTGCCGCGGGGACCGCCCCGACGGCGGGTGCGCCGCCACTGAGGAACAGTCCGCCGGTGAGCGCTGCGACGGTGAGGGCCGTACGTACGGACATGAAGTTCGTCCTTCCAGAGGTCAGGAAAGCCCATCCCAGCACCGGGCGCCGCCGGACCGGTCGCGCCACTCCCGCCCTGTCACCTCTCCGTACCAGCCATACTGTGCTCCAGCGGGGCCGGAAGGAGTTGCGGTGTCTGAACAGCAGTCTGAACACGCGGTGTACGACGTCCTGGTCGTCGGCGGCAGCGGGGTGGACACGGTCGTCCGCGTCGACTCGCTGCCCGTACCGGTCGCCGATTCGTTCGGCGTACCGGCCATCCGGGAGTGGCCGGGGCACACGGGCGGCAATGTCGCCCTCGGCTGCCGGGCACTTGGACTCGACGTCAAGTTCCTCGACTTCATCGGTGACGACTGGGTCGGCGGGCAGGTGAGGGAGCGGCTCGCCAAGGGCGGTGTCGACTTCGAGCCGCTGATCTCACCGGCGGGCACCCGCCGCGCGGTGAACCTTGTCGACAGCTCGACGGGCCACCGGATGTCGTTCTACGACGCCCGGGACCCCGGCGATCTGCGGATGCCCCGCGACTTCTACCTGCCCCACCTGCGGCGGGCCGGGCATGTCCACCTGTCCATCATGGATTTCGCCCGGTACCTGCTCGACGACATCGAGGAGCTGGGCGTCCCCGTCTCGACCGATCTGCACGACTGGGACGGACTCGCCGATCATCAACGGGAGTTCGCGCTCCGCTGCGACCTGGTGTTCCTCAGCGCGGCCGGCGCCGGTGAACGGATCGCCGCCGTGATGCGCGACATCCTTCGCGAGGGCCGCGCCGAGGCCGTGGTGGCCACGGCGGGGGCGGGCGGCTCGTACCTGCTGACGCGGGACGGCAGCCGTACGCCGCGGCCCGTCCCGGCGACCGTACCGCCCGGCCCGGTGGTGGACTCCAACGGCGCCGGGGACGCGTACGTCAGTGGATTCCTGTACGGGCGCCTCACCGGCCGGGGCCTGGAGGAGTGCGCCCGCCTCGGCGCACGGGCGGGTGCCCACGCCTGCACGACGGAGGGCAACGCGGACCTCATCGGGCCGGGCGACCTCCTCTCCGCCTAGAGCACGCGCGGGCTGCGGGCCCTCGGGCTCAGGTCTGCCGCAGCGGTTCGTACGCCTCCTGACCGATCCCGAACGTCCAGGCCACCCCTTCCTTGGCGGTCCTGGTAGCGGGCGGCACACGCAGCCAGTACGTGCGGTGTGTGCCGTCCGGCTCGGGGGTGGAGTTGACTACCTCGACCATCACCACGTCCTCGTCGCCCCGCAGTGCTATGCGCCACAGGACGCCGGTCTCGTCGCGGTGCACCGGCTGCGCGCCGGACTCGCCGAGGTAGCGGTCGTAGCCGTAGTACTCGAGCATCACGCGGCGCAGCTCGGCGTTCTCCTCGGCCCGGATGCGCCCGGGTGTCAGCGAGGACAGCTCGGCGAGGAACGCCGCCGGCACCGGCATGCCGCGCCAGGCGTACAGCGCGAAGCCGTCGGGGAAGGCCAGGGCGGGGCCGTCGCCCCGGTCGAGCCGTCCCGCCTCGTCCCGGTGGAGTTCCACCGGCCGTTCGCTGATCACCACGGCGTTCTCGTACGGCCACCACCAGCCGGCGTTCCTGGCCACCTGGGCCAGCCCCGCGAGGCGCTCGCCGCGGCCGTCGAACGCCGCGAGCCAGGCGGCGTCGTGCTGGCCGAGCACCGCGTCGAGCAGGACCAGCCGGACGTCGGACTCGTCCTGCGGGCTCTCCATGAGCTCGGCGACGACCCCCGTCCGTATCCGTTCGGCCAGTTCCCTGGTGGTGTCCCACAACTGGGCCCCGGTGGCGGACCACAGCGCCGCCCAGCCCGCCGGGCCCAACTCGTCGTGCAGCCGCCGCCGTTCCCCGGCCCACGGTCCCGTGCGTACCTCCTCGCGCACCGACCGTCCCGCGCCGGACAGCCGCTCGACGGCCTCGACCGCCGCCTTGGGCGAGGTGGCCCAGATGATCCGCTCCGGCTCCGCGAGGCCCGCCGTGCGGTAGGCGAGCCGCACACCCTCCTCCGCGGCCACGCGGTCCGCCGCGCCGGTCGCCGCCGCGACGGCCCGCCAAGTGTTCACATGCTGCATCGAATTCCCTGTCCCCTGATCCCTGTTCCCCGGTCGTGCTTCCCTGTTCGGGCGTTTCCCGCGCCTGCCGGTCAGTCCGCCACGACGCGTACCGATCCCGGTACGTACTCGCGCTGGCGCACCACTCGGTACCAGCCCTTGGGCAGCGGTATCGCCGCGTGTTCCTCATGCACGACCCGTCCGCCTTCGGGCAGATGGAGCAGCATCGGATCGAGCGGGCCCCCCTCCCGCAGCAGCCTGCCGGGCCCCTGCACGGCGTGCGCGTGCCCCGTGACCTCGCCCAGCGCCAGCACCAGCCGGCCGCGTGCGTCGCGCCGTTCACCCGACGCCTCCGCCAGCCGCGCCGGCACCGCCGACTCGTCCAACGGCACGATGAGCACGTCCCCTTGCCGGTACATGACTGTCTCCCTCCCAGGCCGCACACCCTGTGCCGACCACGTGGAAAACGCTACGGCCAGGGTCTGACAATCGAGCCTGACCTGCGAAAACGAACCCACTGGCGCGATTGTCAGTGGCGCTTGATAAACCTTTCGCACGTCAGTCGCTCGCACAGTGTCAGGAGATCAGGGCCATGTCCGGTGTGGACCATCTGCAGGAATTGCTCGGCCTCCCGGCCGTCGACTTCCGTCCCGACTCCCCCTCGCCACTGCCGGCCGCGGACGCCGCGGCGTGGCGCGTCTCCGTGGACCCGTACGAAGACGACGACGAGCCGTGGGAGGACAGGTTCGGCGCGTTTCTGAAGTCCGTCGATCCGGCGCGGGTACGTGCGCTGATCATCGGCCAGTGGGGCGAGTCGTACGACGCGGATTCGAGCTACCCCGTCAGCCTGGTCGTCGCAGCGGCCGACCGGCTCACCTCCCTCGAAGCCCTCTTCGTCGGTGACATGACCCAGGAGCAGGCCGAGATCTCCTGGATCGAACAGTCCGACGTCACCGTCCTGCTCAACGCCTTCCCCCGGCTGCTGGAGTTCGGCGTACGCGGCGGTACGGGCCTCGTCTTCCCGCCGGTGCGGCACGAGCGGCTGCGCTCACTCGTCTTCGAGTCCGGCGGCCTGCCTGCGACGGTCGTACGCGGCGTCACCGAGAGCGAACTGCCCTCCCTGGACCACCTGGAACTCTGGCTCGGTGTCTCCGAGTACGGCGGCGACACCGAGATCGCCGACCTCGCGCCGCTGCTCTCCGGAACCCGCTTCCCGGGGCTGCGCCATCTGGGGCTGCGCAACAGCGAGATCCAGAACGAGATCGCCGCGGCGCTCGCGTCCGCCCCCGTCGTCGCCCGGCTGGACACTCTCGACCTGTCGAACGGCACCCTCGGCGACGAGGGCGCGGCGGCGCTCCTCGAAGGACAGCCGCTCACTCACCTCGAGCAGCTCGACCTGCACCACCACTTCCTCTCGGAGGACATGGCGCAGCGTGTGGCCGGGGCCCTGGAGCCCCACGGCGTGAGTGTCGACCTGTCGGACCGTCTGGAGCCGTGGGACAACCGCGGCGCCGAGGGCCGCTACACCGCAGTGGCGGAGTGAGACGGACATGACCGACATCGAGCACCCCGAGACGTTCCACGCGCTTCCGGTCTTCACCCTGCCCGAGCCTGGCCAGGCGCACGCCCCACCCCTCCCGCCCGCGGACTCCGTGGCCTGGCGTCTGGACTGTCTGTGGAACGAGGACAATCCGTTCACCGAACTGTGGCCGCGCTTCCTCGACTCCGTCGACTCCACGCAGGTGCGCGCCCTGCTGATCGGCCCCTGGTGGCACGGCGACTACGAACACCTGCGTCCCGTCCTGGACCGGGTTCTCGCGGACGCGCACCGTTTCCCCGCGCTGCGCGGGCTCTTCCTCGCCGACGTCATCAGCGAGGAGTGCGAGGTGTCCTGGCTGGAGATGACCGACCTCACGCCGTGCGTCGAAGCGTTCCCGAGGCTCGAGGAGCTGATCGTGCGTGGCTGCGGCGAGTCGCTCTCCGACACGGACGTCCTCTCCCTGCGGCCGGTCAGCCACGACGCGCTGAAGGTACTGCGCTTCGAATCGGGTGGCCTGCCCGGCTCCGTGGTCCGCGCCGTCGCCGCCTCCCGGCTCCCCGCCCTGGAACGCCTGGAACTGTGGCTGGGTGTCACGCACTACGGAGGCGACGCGACGGTCGCAGACCTCGCGCCCCTGCTGTCCGGCGGTGCCCTTCCGCGCCTGCGTCACCTGGGCGTGCAGAACAGCGAGATCCAGGACGAGATCGCGGCAGCCGTCGCCGCCGCGCCCGTCGTGGCGCAACTGGACTCGCTGGCCCTGTCGATGGGAACCCTCGGCGACAGCGGCGCGCAGGCCCTGCTCGACGGCCAGCCGCTCACCCACCTGAGCGAACTGGACCTGCACCACCACTACATCACCGAGCCCCTCCAGCAGCGCCTGCGCAAGACGCTCGAACCGCACGGCGTACGGCTGAATCTCGACGGGCCCGACTACTGGGACCCCGAGGACGACGAACCCCGCTATGTCGCCGTCGACGAGTAGACCCGACAGCGACGCGGGCGGCCCGGGGCCGCGCTTCGCGGTCGTCGCCAACCCCGCCAACCGCCGCGTCGCCCTGTTCCAGGCCGCCGTCGCCGCCGCCGGCCTCCCCGCCGCGCGAGTCGTCCCCTGGCTGGAGGTGCTCGAGGGGCGGGCCGCCTCCTTCCGGCCGGACGAGACCGTGCGGATCGACTCACCCGGCGAAGACCCCGAGGTCGAGCAGCTCCTGCGGGGCGTCGGCGACGCCACCCGCGTGGAGGGTTCGGCGCGCTGGTACGAGCGGTTCACGGCTGCCGTGCGCGCAGTGGGCCGGGCGGCGGCGGGCCGCACCCTCCTCGACGACCCCGACGAGCTGGCGGTGCTGTTCGACAAGCGGCTGTGCCATGCCGTCCTGCACGACGCGGGCGTCCCCGTGCCGCCTTCGCCCACCTCCGGCCCCACGGATCCGGCCCTGCGCGGCTGGGCCGACGTACGGGAACTGCTGCGCGCGCACCGAATGCCGCGCGCGTTCGTGAAGCTCGCGCACGGCTCGTCGGCCTCCGGTGTGCTGGCCGTCGAGACGGCGGGCCCCGGCCGCGTACGGGCGACCACGTCCGTGGAGCGCGACCCGCGGGGCAGGCTCTTCAACTCCCTGCGGGTACGCCGCTGTACGACCGAGGCCGAGGTCGCGGCCATCGTGGACGCGCTCGCACCGGACGGACTCCACATCGAACGCTGGCTGCCCAAGGCAGCGCAGCGGGGCCGGGCCGCCGATCTGCGGGTCGTCGTGATCGGCGGCAGGGCGACGCACGCCGTCGTCCGCACCAGCCGCTCCCCCATGACCAACCTCCATCTCGGCGGCGTGCGCGGGGACCTCGACGACGCCCGCGCCGCCATGGCCGCGGCGGGCGGCAGCTGGGAAGAGGCCGCGGAGGTGTGCGAGCGGGCAGCCGCGTGCTTCCCCCGGACCCTCTGTGTGGGCGTCGACCTGCTGCCCGCCGTCGGCTGGCGCCGCTTCGCCGTCTGCGAGGTCAACGCGTTCGGCGACCTGCTGCCGCGGCTCACCGGCCTGCCGGGCAGCGGCGCCGAGGGCCTGGACACCTACGCGGCGCAGGTAGCCGCCGTACAGCGCGCCGTATCGCGCACGACAAGGAACCACCATGCGATCACCTGACATGAACGAGATCGTCGGCAGCCACGATCTGCTGCTCGTCACCCTCGACACGTTGCGCCACGACGTGGCCGCCGAACTCGCCGCCGCCGGCCGCATACCGAATCTCGTCCGGCACCTGCCCGGCGGCGCATGGGAGAAGCGGCACGCTCCCGGCAGCTTCACCTACGCCTCGCACCAGGCGATCTTCGCGGGCTTCCTGCCGACGCCCGCCGCCCCCGGACCGCACCCCCGGCTGTTCGCCGCGCGCTTCGCGGGGAGCGAGACCACCGCGGAGCGTACCTTCGTCTTCGACGCGCCGGACCTCGTCTCCGGCCTCGCGGACGCCGGCTACCGCACCGTGTGCATCGGCGGCGTGGGGTTCTTCAACCGGCAGGGCCCGCTCGGCTCCGTGCTGCCCGGCATGTTCCAGGAGAGCCACTGGGAGCCGGAGTTCGGCGTGGCCTCGCCCACGTCCTTCGAGGAGCAGGTCTCCCGCGCCGAACGGGTCGTCGCCGGGCTCCCCGCCGACCAGCGGCTGTTCTTGTTCCTCAACGTCTCCGCGCTGCACCAGCCCAACTGGTTCCACCTCCCGGGCGCCACCCGCGAGGCCGGCGACTCGCGGGCCACCCACGCGGCCGCTCTGGAGTACGTCGACGAGCACATCGGCCGCCTGTTCGCCGCCGCGAGCAGCCGCCGCCCCTGCTTCGCGATCGTCTGCTCCGACCACGGCACGGCGTACGGCGACGACGGCTACACCGGCCACCGCCTCGGCCACGAGGCTGTCTGGACCGTCCCCTACGCCCACTTCACCCTCGATCAAGGGGCCACCCGATGAGCACCGCGACGCCCCGCCCCTACCAGAGTTACGTCTACGCCTACCCGCACAAAACGGCGTACCGCGAGCTGGGGAGCCGCCCGTCGCTCCGCGACCTCTGGTCCGGCGAGCCCAAGAACGCCCTCTCCCTCTACCTGCACATACCGTTCTGCGAGGTCCGCTGCGGCTTCTGCAATCTCTTCACCCGGATCGGCGCCCCGGACGAGCTGACCGGCCGGTATCTCGACGCCCTCGACCGCCAGGCCACCGCCGTCCGCGACGCGCTCGGCGACAGCGACGCCACCGGCGTCCATTTCGCCGCCGCGGCCTTCGGCGGCGGCACCCCCACCTTCCTGGACGCCGGCGAACTCGAGAGGCTCTGCGACATCGCGGAGAAGCGGATGGGCGCGGACCTCGGCGCCGTACCCCTGTCCGTCGAGGCATCGCCCGCCACCGCGACCCCCGACCGGCTCGCCGTACTGGCCGGGCGCGGCACGACCCGCCTCAGCCTCGGCGTCCAGAGCTTCGTCGACGCCGAGGCGCGCGCGGCCGTGCGCCCGCAGCGCCGCGCCGACGTCGAGACGGCCCTCGCCGCCGTCCGCGACGCCGGCATCCCCGTCCTCAACATCGACCTCATATACGGCATCGAGGGCCAGACCCCCGTCACCTGGCAGACCTCGCTCGACGCGGCGCTCGCCTGGCGGCCCGAGGAGCTCTACCTCTATCCGCTGTACGTACGCCCGCTCACGGGCCTCGGCCGCGTCGGCGCCGAGGCCGGCGCGGCCTGGGACTCCCAGCGGCTGCGGCTCTACCGCCGGGGAAGGGACCATCTCCTGGCGCACGGGTACGAGCAGGTCTCGATGCGGATGTTCCGTCGCACCGACGCGCCGAAGCAGGCGGCCGACGACTACGCCTGCCAGACCGACGGCATGATCGGCCTGGGCTGCGGAGCCCGTTCGTACACCTCCGCGCTCCACTACTCCTTCGACTACGCCGTCGACATGCGCGAGATCCGCAAGATCATCGACGACTACACCGCCACCGAGGACTTCTCCCGTGCCGAGCTGGGCTGGTACGTCGACGCCGACGAGGCCCGGCGCCGCCATCTGCTCCAGTCCCTCCTCCAGGCCGAGGGCATGCCCCTGGCCGAGTACGGCGAGCGGTTCGGCACAGCGCCGGCCGACGACTTCGCCGCCGAGCTCGACCGCTTCGCCGCCCGCGGCTGGCTCGACGACAGCGCGCCGAAGGACCTGCTGCGGCTGTCCCCCGAAGGCCTCGCGCACTCCGACGCGCTGGGCCCCGAGCTGTTCTCCCCCGCTGTACGGGCCGCCATGGCCGCGTACGAATTGAAGTGAGCCCGGCCATGGACCCGACGGACCTGACGATCCTCTACCGCGGCCCGCTCGCCTCCTGCGACTACGACTGCCCGTACTGCCCGTTCGCGAAGCGGCGCGACACCCGTGAGCAGTTGCGGGCCGACCGCGCCGCGCTGGAGCGCTTCACCGCGTGGGCCGCCGCACAGACCGGCGACCGCCTCTCGGTGCTGTTCACACCCTGGGGCGAGGGCCTGGTCCGTTCCTGGTACCGCCGCGCCCTCACCGAGCTGTCCCGGCTGCCGCACATCCGGCGCGTCGCCATCCAGACGAATCTGAGCTGCCGCACCGACTGGCTCACCGACGCCGGCGCCGACCTCGGCACGCTGGCGCTGTGGTGCACGTACCATCCCGGTCAGACGCCGTACGACCGCTTCCTCGCCAAGTGCCGCGAACTGACCGCCCGTGGCGTGCGCTTCAGCGTTGGCGTGGTCGGCTTCCCCGAGCACCTGGAGGAGGCCCGCAAGCTGCGGGCGGCGCTCCCCTCCGAGGTCTACCTGTGGGTCAACGCGGCCGAGGGCCGCACCTACACGGACGAGGAAGCCGGCCGGTGGACGGCCCTGGACCCGCTCTTCCCGTACAGCCGCCATCCACACCGCTCCGCCGGTCTCCCCTGCCGGACCGGCGAGTCGGTGATCTCCGTGGACGGCGACGGCACGGTACGCCGCTGCCACTTCGTACGCGCCGAGCTCGGCAACCTCTACGACGGCTCGTACCGCCGGGCACTGCGCCCCCGCGCCTGCCCGCTCGCCACCTGCGACTGCCACATCGGCTACGTCCACCTGGAGACGCTGCCGCTGTACGACGTGTTCGCCGGCGGCGTCCTGGAGCGCGTACCGGCCGCCCTCTCACAGGGGCAGCAGATCGGGCCTCTTCGCCTCGACGTGGTCACCTGAGGACTCGCCGCGCAGCCGCCGCCCGATCCACGGGACCAGGTACTCCCGCGCCCACTGGATGTTGTCCCGGCGCACCTCCAGCGAGCCGCGGGGCGCCATCGGCGGCCACGCCTGGTCCGGGTCGGCCGGGACCTCGAGCCCGAGCACCTGAGCGGCGCGCAGGGCCACGCGGGTGTGGCCCTCGGGCGAGAGGTGGAGCCGGTCGCCGTCCCAGGCGCGCCTGTCCTGGACGGACTTGAGCGACCACAGGTCGAGCACCGGGCAGTCGTAGCGGTCGGCGACCGCGCGTACGTGCGCCGTGTACGTCGCGATCTTGCCGCGCAGATGGCGCAGCACGGGAACGCCGCGCGTGTCGAAGCCGGTCGTCACCATGACGGTGCCCACCGCGTCGGTGAGTTCGGCCACGGCCCGCTCGAAGCGCTCGGCCACGGCGTCGGGGTCGCTGCCGGGCCGCAGGATGTCGTTGCCGCCGGCGCAGAAGGTCACCAGGTCGGGGGCCAGTTCCTTGGCGCGCGGGACCTGCTCGGCCACGATCTGGTCGAGGAGGCGGCCGCGTACGGCGAGGTTGGCGTAGCGGAACGTGTGCTCGGGGACGCGGTCGTCGAGGAGTACGGCGAGCCGGTCGGCCCAGCCGATGAACGCACCGCCGGGTCCGGGGTCTCCGACGCCTTCGGTGAAGCTGTCGCCGATCGCCGCGTACGACCCGATGGTGCCTGCACTGAATGATCTCGAATCGTCTGCCACGTCGGCACATCCTTCACTGGAGCGAGTGACCTACGCCACCGTAGGGAGGGGTTGACGCGGCGTGAGATAAGACACCGGTCAAGATTCACCCAACCCGGAATAGGACTAAAACGCACGTACGCCCCCTTTTGTCGCCGAGGGTGGCAGCAAAAGGGGGCGTACGGAAGAGCCCTGAGGGATCAGATCCGTCAGATGGTGACGCCGTGGCCGCGCAGGTAGGCCAGCGGGTCGACGTCCGAGCCGTAGCTCGGACCGGTGCGGATCTCGAAGTGCAGGTGCGGGCCGGTGGAGTTGCCCGTGCTGCCGGAGAGACCGATCTGGGTGCCGCCGCTGACGCTCTGGCCGGAGGAGACGGCCAGCGAGGACAGGTGGGCGTACTGCGAGTAGCGGCCGTCGTCGTGCTTGATGACGACCTCGTTGCCGTACGCGCCGCTCCAGCCCGCGGAGACGACGGTGCCGGCACCGACCGCCTTGACCGGGGTGCCGCTGGAGGCGGAGAAGTCGACGCCCGTGTGGTAACCGCTGGACCAGCTGCCGCCGGCGGCGCGGTACGAGGTGGTGACGCCCGCGGAGACCGGGGCGGTGAAGCCGGAACCGGTGGCCTGCGGCGCGGCGGCGGGCTTCTGGGTCTCGGTCTTGGCCTCGACCTTCGGGGCGGGCTTCGGGGCGGCGGGCGCGGGCGCCTCGGCCGCCGGCTGCGCCGGCTTCGCGGGGGCGGACTCGGCCGGGGCCGCCGCCTTCGCGCCGAGGGTCAGCTTCGTGCCGGGCAGGATCAGCGAGGGGTTGCCGCCGACGACCTCACGGTTGTCGTCGTACAGCTTCTGCCAGCCGCCACGCACGTCCTGCTCGTCGGCGATCTTCGACAGATAGTCGCCGGAGACCACGGAGTAGGTCTTGGTGCTGGACTTCTTCTTCGGCGTCGCCTTCTCGGACACGTCCGAAACGGCGGCCTTTTCGGCGGACGCGGCGGCCGGAGCGGCCTTCTCCGCGGCGTTCGCGCCGGTGGCGGCGATGAGGGGAAGTGCGAGTACTGCTCCGCCCGTGCCGGCGGCGACGAATCCGCGCGTGAGCGAGTTGGACCTCGGGCGGCGGTGCTTACCCTTTGCGGGCATGGAACATTCCTCTCCGGCGCCTACGAGGTGAGCTGTCGGGTTCGGGCTGGAGATGCCCGGCCGCACTGTCGCGCGGCTTAACCCCAAAGCCGGTCCGGAGGTGAAACTTCCGGTTCGCCGGCGTACTTACCTGGTTCCCCCGCTCCTGCCACGCGTGAGTGAGTGTGAGTGCGGATTCCGGGAGGTGGCAGGATTCGGCGGTCCACCCGGATTGACGGTGACCGTAAGCCGATGCAGCTCCCCCGTACAAGCCGGTCCATTCACCCCGTCATTGCCCCACGAGAATTCATGACGCAATTCCCGTCACCCTCTGTGGATTACGGATCATTACGCCCCGCCTGCGAACAGGCATTTGACCCCACCCCTTCGCCACGCACCGTCACAAATATGATCCTGCTCACCAGCGGTCCCGTCATTTCCCTTACCCGCCAAGGGTGTTGGCACGAAATAGCCCCATTCACGCCAAGTGCCGCTTACGCCCGCTTTGCGGCAATATGACTACCCCCGGCGACAGAGCCACTCGGCAGCGGCGAGGAAGATCCGAGCCCCCGTGACCGCGGTGCGGGTGGACCAGCTCGCCTCGATCGGTGAGATACGGCCCGTGCCTTCCAGCCGCCCCGCAGAGCAGCCGGGAACGGCCGTGATCGTCTGTCCCGGCCGTAAGAGTCCCCGGATCCGCACAGGTGCGAAAATGCTGTCCGTGCGGAGTGCCGGGGGCGACGGCCGAGCGGGCTCGGCCGCGATGATTGCCCCAGGTACCCATGTCGTATCGTCGAAACGCGCCGAAGTCGGCGAGCAGCGCCGACGGCAGACTTCAGGAGCTCACGTGACACAGCAGCTGCCGCAGGTCCCGCCGACAGAGCCCGAGCAGGAGCCGGAGCTTGCCGCGGTGCGCAACTTCCGCGATGTGGGTGGCCTGCCGACGGTGGACGGGCGGCGGGTCCGGTACGGAGCGCTCTTCCGCAGCGGTCATCTGGCGCACGCCACCGCCACCGACGCGGCGTTCCTCAATTCGCTCGGTCTCCACACGATCTTCGACTTCCGCAACGAGGCGGACCAGCGGCTGGAGGGCCCGGACGTCGAGCTGCCGGGGGTGCGCAATGTCAATCTGCCGCTGACGGACCCGGCCGACGGCGCCGTGTTCTGGAAGATGGTGCGCGACGGGAATCTCGACGAGCTGCGCGAGATCCTCTCGGACGGCAAGGCCGCGGACCGGATGTCGGCGACGTACCGGGTGATCATCAAGGAGCGCACGGCCGAGCACAGCCAGGTGCTGCACGCTCTCGCCGAGGACAGCGTCCCCGCGCTGATGCACTGCGCGGCGGGCAAGGACCGCGCCGGCCTGTCGATAGCCGTGACGCTACTGGCGGTCGGCGTCGAGCGCGAGGCGATCGAGGCCGACTACCTGAAGTCGAACGATCCGCACCGCCGCTACAAGGTCCACCGCAGTGACGATTCGTCAGCCGGGATGTCCCCCGAGGTCATGGAGCTGCTGAGCCCGCTCTTCGAGGCCCGCGCGGAGTACCTGGCCGCCGCCTTCGAGACGATCGAGAAGATCTGGGGCACCACCGACCGCTACCTCGAGGAGGGGCTGAACGTCACGCCCGAGGTCCGCGAGCGGTTGCGGACACGTCTGCTCGACCAGGGCTGATCAGCGCGAGCCGCCGAGCGTGAAGAGCAGGTAGACGAAGGCCGCGAACAGGTGCCCCGCGACGAAGTACACGAACAACCGGATCGCGAGGCCCCTCGGGATCTTGTCCTCGATGAAGCGGCGCGCGGTGGATTTCTGTTCCGGCATGTCAGATCTCCTGAGGTAGGCACAGCCCGGCGGTGGCACTCTGCAGCAGCGTGTGGACGAACAGCAGGTCGACCCCTTCGGGGCCGGCCGCCGCGATGCGGTGCGGGGTCAGCGAGTCGAAATGCGCGCTGTCCCCGGCATCGAGCCGGTGAACGCTCTCGCCGAGGACCAGCCGCAGCCGCCCCGACAGCACGTACAGCCACTCCTCGCCGGGATGGACGCGCACCAGATCGCCCTGGGCGCCGTGCGGCACATGCACGCGCAGCGCCTGCATGGCGCGTCCCGGACCGCCTGCCCGGTGGTACGTCCAGCCGTCGGCCTCCCGGGCCTCGGCCTCACCCGCGCGCAGTACGGCGTCCCGGTCGCCGGCGGTCTCGCCGAGAAGGGCGGAGACCGTCGTACCGTAGACACGCGCGAGTGCGAGCAGCATCGGCAGCGAGGGCTGGCGCTGTCCCGTCTCGAGGCGGGACAGGTGCGCGGGCGAGAGTCCGGCGCGACGGGCGGCGGCCTCGAGCGTGAGACCGCTGTGCCGGCGCAGGTCGCGCAGGCGCGGGGCGACCGAGGGCAGCGCTCCTTCGGCCGGCTCTTCGAGGCGGGGTGTCATGCCTCCATTGGGCCAGAGGGTTTACCTCTGGGGCAAATAACTTGCCTCAGAGGCAAAGCGCCCGGAACTAGCGGTTCGCGACCGCCTGCTTCACCAGCGTCCGGCCGAAGTCCCACATCAGACCGCCACCGCTGTGCGCGTCGTCCATCACCGCGGTGAACGCGTCGACGAA
This sequence comes from Streptomyces sp. NPDC055287, assembly GCF_053646035.1. Taxonomy (NCBI): domain Bacteria; kingdom Bacillati; phylum Actinomycetota; class Actinomycetes; order Kitasatosporales; family Streptomycetaceae; genus Streptomyces; species Streptomyces sp. NPDC055287. Next base: position 45,562 of record NZ_JBSHNE010000038.1, read on the forward strand.
CCGGTCCACCTCCTTCTCCCCCACGGTCAGCGGCGGAATAAGCTTGATCACTTCCAGGTGGTCGCCGGAGACCTGCGTCAGGATCCGGTGCTTCTGCAGGAGCGGTACGACGACCATCTGCGCGAAGAGCCCCTTGCGGGCGGCCTGGAGCATGGTCCACCGGCTGCGCAGCTTCAGTGAGCCGGGCCGTCCGAACTCGATGCCGATCATGAGCCCGCGCCCGCGCACGTCGTGCAGCAGTTCGTAGCGGCTGATGAGCGCCGTCAGCCGCTCGCGCAGGAGGTCGCCGGTGCGCCGGGCGTTCGCGACGATCTCCTGCTCCTCCATCACCGCGAGCACGGCGAGTCCCGCCGCCATGGCCTGCGCGTTGGAGCCGAAGCTGGCCGAGTGGACCAGCACCCGGTCCATCGACGAGTAGACGCGCTTGAAGATCCAGTCCTTGCCGAGGGTCGCGCCGACCGGAACGTAGCCGCCGGAGAGTGCCTTCGCGACGCACAGCAGATCGGGCTCGACGCCCCCCTCGTGCTGGTAGGCGTAGAAGTCGCCGGTCCGGCCCAGGCCCGTCTGCACCTCGTCGGCGATCAGCAGCGCCTTGTGGCGGTGCAGAAGTTCCTGGGCCGCGCGCAGGAACCCGGGCGGTGACGCGTGGACGCCCTTCCCCTGGATCGGCTCCACGACGAAGCCGGCCACGTCCCCCTTCCTCAGCTCCCGCTCCAGGGCGTCCAGGTCGCCGAGCGTGATCTCCGTGTCGGGCAGCAACGGCGCGAAGCCGTCGCGGAAGCCCGCCTCGCCGTTCACCGAGAGCGAGCCCGTCGTCAGGCCGTGGAAGGCATGCGCGCAGTACAGGATCCTGGGCCTGCCGGTCGCGTACCGGGCGAACTTCAGCGCGGTCTCCACCGCCTCCGTGCCGCTGTTGCCGAAGAACACGCGGTCCAGGTGCGGGCTGTGCGTGAGCAGCTTCTCGGCGAGCAGCCCCGGGAGCGGCTGGCAGTCGAAGCGCGTGAGGTCGGCGAGCGAGGCGTCCAGTACGTCGTGCAGCGCCTTGCGTACGACGGGGTGGTGCCGGCCGAGGCCCATCACGCCGAAGCCCGCGAGCATGTCGAGGTAGTCGTTGCCTTCCGCGTCCCAGAAGTAGGCACCCTCGGCCCGTTCGTAGACCTTGTCGAAACCGATGGTGCGCAGCATGCGGGGCAGCTGGTGGTTCAGGTGCCTGGCGTGCAGCTCGTAGCGCTCGTCCCCGCGTTCCGCGAGGAGCTTCGCCAGGTCGAACCCCATCGGCGCGCCGTCTGTCATTCCGCCGTCTCCTTAGCGTTCCCCAGTGGGACGGCCGGTCTCCCCGGCCGCCAGGGCGAGGCTGATCCGGCCCGCTATCGACGCGGGCGTGAGCCCGATGTCGGCCAGCACCTCGCCGCGCTTCGCGTGCGCGAGGAACTGCTCGGGGATGCCGTACGTACGCAGGGGTACGTCGACACCGGCGTCCCGCAGTGCCTGCCCGACGGCCGAACCGACGCCGCCGCTGCGGCTGTTGTCCTCGACGACCGCGACGAGACGGTGCCGCTCCGCGAGCGGCGCGAGATGCTCGTCGACGGGCTTGACCCAGCGCGGGTCCACGACCGTGCAGCCGATGCCGCGCTCCGCCAGCAGCCCGGCCGCCTCGAGACAGACGGGCGCCAGCGCCCCGACGGAGACCAGGAGTACGTCGGGCTCACCGGTCCGGCACAGCACGTCCATGCCGCCCACCCGGCCGGCCGCCGGAATCACCGGCCCCACGGACTCCTTGGGGAAACGCACGACAGTGGGCGCGTCGTCCACGGCGACGGCCTCGCGCAGCTGGGCACGCAGCTGGTCGGCGTCGCGCGGCGCGGCGATCCGCAGGCCGGGTACGACCTGGAGGAGCGACATGTCCCACATGCCGTTGTGCGAGGGCCCGTCGGCCCCGGTGACGCCCGCCCGGTCCAGTACGAAGGTCACGCCGCACTTGTGCAGCGACACGTCCATGAGCAGCTGGTCGAAGGCGCGGTTGAGGAAGGTCGCGTAGACGGCGACGACGGGGTGCAGTCCGCCGGTGGCGAGCCCCGCCGCGGAGACCGCGGCGTGCTGCTCGGCGATCCCGACGTCCCAGACCCGGTCGGGGAACGCCTCGGCGAACTTGGTCAGCCCCACGGGATGCAGCATGGCCGCTGTGATCGCGACGACGTCGGGCCGCTCCGCACCGATCTTCGCGATCTCGTCGCCGAACACCGAGGTCCAGGAAGGGCCGTTGGCCGGCGCGAGAGGTTCGCAGGTCAGCGGGTCCATGGCGCCGACAGCGTGGAATCGGTCGGCCTCGTCCTGCTCGGCGGCGGCGTAACCCCGCCCCTTCTCGGTCAGACAGTGCACCAGTACCGGCCCGTGGAAGCGTTTGGCGCGGCTGAGGGCCGACTCGACGGCCGCAGTGTCGTGGCCGTCGACCGGGCCGACGTATTTCAGCCCCAGGTCCTCGAACATGCCCTGCGGGGCGAACGTGTCCTTGAAGCCCTTCTTCGCGCCGTGCAGCGACCCGTACAGCGGCTGCCCGATGACGGGGGTGCGCTGGAGCACGTCCTTGCCCCAGGCGAGGAACTTCTCGTACCCGTCCGTGGTGCGGAGGGTGGCCAGGTGGCTGGCGAGTCCGCCGATGGTCGGGGAGTACGAGCGCTCGTTGTCGTTGACGACGATGATCAGCGGCCGGTCCCTGGCGGCGGCGATGTTGTTGAGCGCCTCCCAGGCCATGCCGCCGGTGAGCGCCCCGTCCCCGATCACGGCGACGACGTGATCGTGCCGGCCGAGCACCTGGTTGGCCTTGGCGAGTCCGTCGGCCCAGCCGAGGACCGTCGAGGCGTGCGAGTTCTCGATGACGTCGTGCTGGGACTCCTCGCGCGACGGATAGCCGGAGAGCCCGCCCTTGCCGCGCAGCTTGGAGAAGTCCTGCCGGCCGGTCAGCAGTTTGTGTACGTAGCTCTGGTGGCCGGTGTCCCACAGGATGCGGTCGACGGGCGAGTCGAAGACCCTGTGCAGGGCGATGGTCAGTTCCACCACCCCGAGGTTGGGGCCGAGGTGGCCGCCCGTCCGGGCGACCGCGTGGACCAGGAACTCCCGGATCTCCGATGACAGCTGACAGATCTCGGGGTCTGTCAGACCCTTCAGGTCGCGCGGCCCCCGGATGTTCTCCAAGATCGTCACGCTCGGCCCCCTCTCTGGTCGTTCAGCTCACGGTGACGGCGGGCGCCCCCGAAGGGATGCCCTCGTCCTCCATCTGCTCGGCGATCTTCATCGCCTCTTCGATGAGGGTCTCGACGATCTTCGACTCGGGGACGGTCTTGATGACCTCGCCCTTGACGAAGA
>NZ_JBSHNE010000039.1:0-43333 GCF_053646035.1 Streptomyces sp. NPDC055287
CTCCGGATACGGAGACTTGCGTCCCACCTGGACATCCCTCCCTGGACCATCAAGATCCATTGTCAGGGTGTCCACTCCAAAGGATCAGCCTCACTTCCCCTCGGTGAGCAGCCGGTGGACGAAGCCGTAAGACCTGTGGTGCATCTCGGCGATGGCCCGGATCGTGGCACCGCCGTCGTACTCCCTCGCGACGTCTGCGGTGAGCTTTTCGCGTGCCGCGCCGGTGATGCGCTTGCCCTTGTCCATGATCTGGAGTCTCCTTCGCATTCGAGGGGTTTCTGTCCGGTAATCATTGCTCGGGAAGCGGCCAAGTTCATGACGTCGCGAATCCCTGCGACTCCACGGCCGCCACGGCCGGATCCTCCCCTCTGGGAGTTGATGACCGGCCAGGTGGGGTCTTTGGACAGCCACGCCCTGGTCGCCTCCTGGCCCGACGGAACCGGCACCATCTCGCCGGCTCAGTTCGTACGCTGCGCCCCAGTGCTGCAGATGCCCGAGGACGTACTTCTCGCATGCCTTGGCGGCGGCCGCGACCGCTACTACTGGCCGTTGCCCCAGCCCGATCCGGACCGGCTCGGATCCGGCGGCTGAAGCAGGATGGAAGAGCCGCAGGACGTGGCGGCCGCCGGTCAGCAGGCGCGTACGGGGAAGCCGCCGTGGCACCCCGTGCGCGGCGGCGGCTCGTCGTCGGCGAGCTGGACACCGGCGATCGCCGCGAGCGCGAACAGGCCGACCGCGATCGCGCCCCGGGTACTGAGCCTGAGGCCGTCCCAGCGCGCCCGCAGAGACGAGCGTGACGGCTGCGCTGCGAAACCAGGAGCGGCCGGCCGTATGCGCGGCGCGTGCCGGGTGTTCGCATGGGTGAGACCGACGTTCGCGTGTCCCGCCTCTTTGGCGTGCGCGGCGGCCGACCGGATCTCGCGGCCAGGCTCGGCCCATACGGACTCGCCGCACAGCGTGCAGACGTAGGCAGGCATCCCCGCTCCACCCAGGTGACGCAGACACGCCTGCCGTGCCGTCGCGTACGGCGGAAGAGCCCGAGCTGGCCGACGGCCCGCCCAGTTGGACACTCAGTCGCGACCGGCCTCGCGCGAAGCAGCGCCGCATCGTCCGCCGACAGCGGCTTCGTGAGGCGAGTGCGCTCGCTGGGCACCTCCGGCTCGGCGTTCTCCGCGAGCGCGACGAGCAGCTACACGTGCGGCTCGTCGTCGGTGAGTCCGTGCGTCCCGGTCTAGGCGATCACCTCATCCGGGATCGTGACGCCGGCGTATCCGGGTTCCACAGCGCGGATATACGGAGACTCGCCGCAGACGACGAACCAGACGGCGGAAGCATCAGCATTCACAAGAGGCTCCAACAGGCTCCAGGGTGTCGCCGAGCTGGTGCTCGGGCCTCCGCCGATCTCTCGCAGTTTCCGCAGAAGCCGCTGGGTGAGGAGGCCATGGCCGAGCACCGAGGCGCCGACTGCCGCCCCTACCCCGAATATCACGGTGGCGGTGGATGGTGACGGCCGCGACGTCCGTGCCCGCTCGTTCCGGTCCTCGCCATCGGTTCGGCGATCCTCGGCTTGGGCATCTCGGTCGGTGCCGTTGCAGGGCAGCTTGATCGGCTACGCCATCGCCGCGGCGCTCTTGGTCCCGGGGGAGATTTGCTACAGCGTGGCCATCGGCGCTTACATCTCCACCGCGGCCCCGGAAGGCGCCACTGGCCGCCGGTACCAGGCAGTGCTCACTGCGGCGGCCGCGGTGGCCTCCCTTCCTCCGCTGGGCATTGCCCTAGCCCTGGAAGCCGGCGGACGCCCCTTGGTTGCTTCGAACCTCACCGCCTGCGCCCTCACTGCGGTCCTCGCCTGCCGCCCGCCTGCCCGTTCGCTGCGCCGCACCTCGGCCAATTCGTGAGGCGCTGCGCCTTCTGCTTCGCGACCAAGGGCGCGTCGTCGCGGCAACGGGTCTGTCGCGACAAGCGGGCCGCGTACGCATCATGGCGGGACGAACTCTGGCTAGAAATAGCGGCGGGTCGGGGCGGTTCAAAGTATGGGCGAAGAGATTCCTTGGCAAGTCCAGACGTGTTGCTCCAGGAGCGCGCAACCATCGTCAGACGCGGCGTTGACTCCGCGTCGTGCGGACTGCACGGGAAAGGTGAACCGGGCAGCAGACACGTGCCCCATACCGTACTCATGCCGCTTTGGTCGTTTTGCTGTTGCCGGGCTCGGTCCGCTCCTACAGTAAGGCGCCGGATAAGTCGGGGGCGGAGGCGGCATGGCGCGCGTCGTGGGTGTGCACGGGGTGGGAAAGCAACTACTCGGCGAAGAGGGTCTGTTGAAGGACTGGCAGCCGGCTCTTACGGACGGACTACGCAGATCGGGCGGCCCGGCGTTCGGCACGGGGGACATCGTGATGGCTTTCTACGGGGACCTGTTCCGGCCAGCTGGCCGGATGCTGGCGGTAGGTGACCCGCTATACACGGCGGCCGATGTGCAGGCCGGGTTCGAGCAAGATCTGCTGTTCGCCTGGTGGGAGGCGGCCGCGGCCCAGGACGAGCAGGTGGTGCCGCCTGACGAGGACACCCTGGCGCGCACCCCGCGGTCTGTGCAGAGTGCGCTACGGGCGCTGTCGCGGTCCCGGTTCTTCTCCGGGCTTGCGCTGCGGGCGCTGGTCTCCGACGTGAAGCAGACCCGCCGCTACTTGTGGGAGCCGCAGTTGCGGCAGGCTGCCCGGGACCGCGTTGGGGCTGCGATCGGGGAAGACACCCGTGTGGTGGTGGCGCATTCGCTGGGGTCGGTGGTGGCATATGAAGCGCTGTGCGCTCTTGACGGGCACGGGGTGCAGGCGCTGGTGACGATCGGGTCGCCTCTGGGTACGCGAATGGTCTTTGACCGGCTGCAGCCAAGGCCGGGGCCGACTGGGGCGTGGCCGGGCGGCGACAATCTGGTGTGGACGAACGTGGTCGACCAGGGGGATGTAGTGGCGCTGGTGAAGGACCTACGACCGCTGTTCGGCGACCGAGTGCGCGGTGTGGTAGTGCACAACGGTACGCATGCACACGACGCAACGGCGTACCTGACCGACGTCTGCACCGGGGCAGCCGTCGCCGCAGGTCTTGATGCTTGGTGAGCCGGGGCCAGGCCGGTTCCTGATCGCCACCGCAGTCACCCGCTACCCGAAGGCACCCAAACACCTGAGGTGGGACCGTCCTGGCCTATCTGACGCCTGCGACCGCGTCATCGGCCTGTTCACCGGGCAGCTCGGCTACCAGCACGCTTCCGCTCTTGGCCTGGACCCGACCGCTGGGCAGCTGACCGAGCAGCTGCGGGCGTTCTGTACATCGCCCGAGCGCCACCCCGAGGACTTGATTACCGTCTACATCGCCTCACACGGGGAAATCCTGGAGGATGGCGAGCACGTCCTACTCACCTCCGACACCGACCCGCAGGACATCGACGATGCCCTGCCGACGCTGACGCTGGCCCGAAAGATGCTGCGCGGTACCAAGGTGCGCCGACTGCTGCTGTTGCTGGACACTTGCTTCTCCGGGCAGGGAGGCAACGAGCTGGCGGCCTCTGCACTGACCCGCATGAACCGGCAGTGGGGCGCCGAGCCCGGAGCTGGATTCGTCGTCGTGACCTCCGCCCAACCGAACGAGCAGGCCGACACCGGGGCTTTCCCTCACCTGTTGGAGCAGGCCGTCAGCACGCTAGCCACCGCGGGGCACGGCCCTGAAACCTTGGCCCTGAGCACCGTGGTGCAGCAGATGAACGACCATCACGACCGGCCCGGCTACCAACGCATCGGCTGGAACGCCATCGGCCTGACCGGCACACTGCCACCCTTCCTGCCCAACCCCCGCCACGATGCCCGACTAACCGACGTCGACTTGGCCCTCCAGCAGCGGTTCGAGTGGGAACAGCAGGCCGAGCGCCGTGAGGTCGAATACCGCACCCGGCTGCTGGTCCGCGCAATGGGTCACTCCGACCCGGAGCGCCTGGGCTGGTGGTTCTGTGGCCGTCACGAGGCCCTGGCCGACATCACCGACTGGCTCAGGTCGGCCCCCGCCATGAAATCGGGTAGAGAGCCCGCCGTCCTGGCAGTTACTGCCGGTCCCGGGTCGGGCAAGACGGCTGTCCTCGGTCTGCTTGCCACCCTCACCGACCCTGAACGGCGGCGCACTGTCCCGCTGGGCAGTATGGGTCTGCCCCACCGCATCGTTCCCCCCGATGGCGCCCTCGACGTCGCCGTCTACGCCCAGAACCTCACCGACACCCAGGTGCTGCAGGGCATCGCCGCTGCCGCCCGCGTCAAAGCCTCCACCGCTGGTGAGCTCCTGGACGCCCTGGTTGATCGAACCTCCGACCGCGGCCACCCCTTCACGGTGATGATCGACGCCCTCGACGAGGCCGCCACGCCCGAAACGCTATGCAGCCAGCTCCTGCGCCCCCTGATCGACCACCATCAAGGCCGCATCCGGCTGCTGTTGGGCACCCGCCCCCACCTGCTGCCCCAACTCGGCCTGACCCGCGACCAGCACATCGACCTGGACGTAGACCGCTACGCCGACCCTGCCGCCCTCAGCCTCTACACCGTCCGCAACCTCATCGAAGCCCACCCCGACTCCCCGTACCTCACTTGCCCCCGCCCCCAGCGCCAAGCGATCGCCAACCAGGTCGCCACAGCCGCCGGCCGGTCCTTTCTGGTCGCCCGGATCACCGCCGGAACCCTTGCCGCCACCCCGGAGCTGCCCCACCCCGCCGACCCGGCCTGGCGTGCGAGCCTGCCCCGGCTGGCTGGCGAAGCCATGCACCGCGACCTCACCGAGCGCCTCCGCCACGACGCCGACCGCGCCGCCGACCTGCTCCGCCCTTTGGCCTTCGCCGAAGGCCAGGGCCTGCCCTGGGAAGACCTATGGGCACCCCTGGCCAGCGCCCTCTCCGGCTACCCCTACGCGGATGAGGACCTACTGTGGCTGCGCCGCCAGGCAGGCGCCTACATCGTCGAAGCCACCGAAGCCGACCGCTCCGCCTACCGCCTGTATCACCAGGCCATGGCCGAGCATCTCCGCAAGGAGACCGACCCCGCCGCCGTCCAATCCGCCTTCACCCGCACTCTGATCGCCCGCGTCCCATACCGCTCGGATGGCACCCGCGACTGGCCCCGCGCCCACCCGTATACCCTTCGCTACCTCGCCAGCCACGCTGCCCACGGAGGCTTGCTGGGAGGGGTAATCACTGACCCCGAGTACCTCGTCCATGCTCATCCCGACAACCTCATGCCTCATCTGCACACCATCCAGAGCGACCCCGCCGGGCTCCCCGCCACGGTCTACCGCACCTGCATCGGCTCCCATCGGCACACCATCCCGGCAACTCGCCGCCAGGTCCTCGCACTGGGTGCCGCCCGCTACAACAGCCCACCCCTGCTCACCGCCCTCAACGATCAGGCCGACAACCACGCCTGGATACCGGTGTACGCCACCGGCGGGACGCTTTCCCCCGCGCTGCGCAACACCTTCGCCGGCCACACAGGCCCTGTGCGCGCGTTGGCGTGCACGACCCTGGACGGCCTACCCGTGGCTGTCACGGGCTCTGCAGACCGCACGGTGCGGGTCTGGGACCTCACCACTGGACGCCAAATCGGCCACCCCCTCACCGGTCACACCGACACGGTGAATGCGTTGGCGTGCACCGAACTGGACGGCCGTCCCATCGCCGTCACCGGGTCCGACGACCGTATGGTGCGGGTCTGGGACCTCACCACCCGGCAACCCCTCGGCCGGCCCCTCACTGGCCATGAGCGCTCGGTTAATGCGGTGGCGTGCACGACCCTGGACGGCCTACCTGTGGCTGTCACCGGGTCCGACGACCGTACGGTGCGGGTCTGGGACCTCACCACCGGACGCCAAATCGGCCGGCCCCTCACCGGCCACACCAGCAGTGTGCGCGCGTTGGAGTGCGCGACGCTGAAAGGTCGGCCCGTCGCCGTCACCAGCAGTGGGGATCAGAAGTTGCGGGTCTGGGACCTCACCACTCAGCAGCCCCTCCGTCCTCACAGGTGGGGCCTGTGGGACTCCGCTGGGCAATTCCTCAGCTGGGAATACGGCACGGATTTGGCGTATACCACCCTAGAAGGTCGCCCTGTCACCGTCACCGGCAGTTGGAACCACAGGGTGCGGGTCTGGGACCTCACCACCGGACGCCAAATCGGCCACCCCCTCACCGGCCACACCGACACGGTGAACGCGGTGGCGTGCACGACCCTGGACGGCCTACCGGTCGCCGTCACCGGCTCCGCGGACCACACAGTGCGGATTTGGGACCTCACCACCCGACGCCAAATCGGCCACCCCCTCACCGGCCACAGCAGCACGGTGATCGCGGTGGCGTGCACGACCCTGGACGGCCTACCGGTCGCCGTCACCGGCTCCGCGGACCACACAGTGCGGATTTGGGACCTCACCACCAAGCAACAACTTCCGGGCAATCCCTCTACAGGACATACCGGCCAGGTGAACACGGTGGCGTGCACAACCGTGGACGGCCGGCCCATCGCCGTCACCGGCAGCCGGGACCACACGGTGCGGATCTGGGACCTCACCACCAAGCAGCCCGTAGCCCGACCCCTCACCGGCCACAGTAAGAAGGTGACGGCAGTCGCGTGCACAACCGTGGACGGCCGGCCCATCGCCGTCACCGGCAGCCGGGACCACACGGTGCGGGTCTGGGACCTCACCACCAAGCAGCCCGTAGCCCGACCCCTCATTGTCAGTTCCAGTTGGGATCGCACAGCACATGTCTGGGACGTCACCAGGCAAGTCCTCGACGGGGGGTTCGTCTCAGATACCAGCAAGGTGACCGCAGTCGCGTGCACCGTGCTGGATGGTCGCCCGGTCGCTCTCATCGCCTCTCACGGTCACGCGGTGCGGGTCTGGGACCTCACCACTGGACGCCAATTCGGCCACCCCCTTACGGGCCACACCAACACGGTGAACGCGTTGGCGTGCACCGAACTGGACGGCCGTCCCATCGCCGTCACCGGCTCCGACGACAGTACGGTGCGGATTTGGGACCTCACCACCAGGCAACTCCTCGGCCGACCCCTCACTGGCCACAAGAGCTTGGTTTCGGCGGTGGGGTGCACCGAACTGGACGGCCGACCCATCGCCGCCACCGGCGGCTTGGACCGGATGGTGCGGGTCTGGGATCTCACTACCAGGCAACTCCTCGGCCATCCCCTCGCCGGCCACACCAGTCCGGTGAATGCGTTGGCGTGCGCAACCGTGGATGGCCGACCCATCGCCGTCACCGGCGGCCATGACTGCACCATGCGGATCTGGGACCTGGAACGTCTTGCCCCCATAGGAGTTCTGTACCTTCCGCACCCCTGCTCGGCTGTATCAGCCACGGACGAGGGACTCCTGATCTGCTGCTTCGGCAACGATGTCGCCGTGTTCTCGCAAAGACTGGTTGAGTAGGCAAGAATCAACTCAGCCCAAGCACAGGAGACCGCCGAGTTTGCTTCTATCCCCCTCTGCGCTCCGCCATAGCGTGAAGTTCCCCCAAGGCCGGGTAGTTACTGACTTCGGCTTGTCAGACCGCCGAGTTTGCTTCTATCCCCCTCTGCGCTCCGCCATAGCGTGAAGTTCCCCCAAGGCCGGGTAGTTAGGGCTTGCCGGGAAACAAGCCGTCGCTTCCGGCTCCGAGGCTCGTTGCCATGGTATGGGGAGTCCGGAGGGGATCGAGGCGGCTTTGGCCGCGAAGTTCGCGACGCTGTTCCCGCATCTCGACGAGCGGCAGCGGCGGCTGGCCATAGGAGCAGAAGCACGGTCGCTGGGCCATGGAGGCATCAGGCTCGTCGCTCGTGCGGCCGGAGTCCGGGAGGGCACCGTATCGTGCGGGGTGACGGAACTGGATGCCGGCGAGGCGCCGTTGGGACGGGTGCGCCGGTCTGGTGGGGGCCGCAAGCGTGCGGTGGACCTTGATCCGGGCCTTCGGCCCGCGTTGCTGGCCTTGGTGGAACCGGACGTACGCGGGGACCCGATGTCGCCACTGCGCTGGACGACGAAGTCGACCCGGCAACTGGCTGCCGAGCTGACCCGGCAGGGGCACCGGGTCTCCGCGGACACCGTGGCGGCCGTGCTGCGCGAGGAGGGCTTCAGTCTCCAAGGCAACACCAAGACCATCGAAGGGGCCCAACACCGGGACCGCGATGCGCAGTTCCGCTATATCAACGACCAGGCCAAGGACTTCCAGGCCGCCGGAGACCCGGTGATCAGCGTGGACACCAAGAAGAAGGAGTTGGTCGGCAACTACAAGAACGCCGGCCACGAGTGGCGTCGCGAAGGTGATCCGGTCCGGGTTCACACCCACGACTTTCCCGATGCCGATCTGGGCAAGGCGATCCCATACGGGATCTACGACCTGACCGCGGACACGGGCTGGGTCAACGTCGGCACCGACCACGACACCGCAGCCTTCGCCGTCGCCTCCGTCCGCCGCTGGTGGCACGCGGTCGGGCGCGACACCTACCCGCGGCTCGCAGCGTCTGCTGATCACTGCGGACGCGGGCGGTTCCAACGGCTACCGCATCCGGGCCTGGAAGTTCGAGCTGGCCGCGCTGGCTGTCGAGACCGGCCTGGAGATCACCGTGTGTCACTTTCCTCCGGGCACATCTAAGTGGAACCGAATCGAGCACCGACTGTTCTCCCACATCACGATGAACTGGCGGGGCAGGCCGCTGACCAGCCATGAAGTCATCGTGAACAGCATCGCAGCGACCACCGCCCGCACGGGACTGACCGTCCGCGCCGCACTCGACACCGCCATCTACGAGACCGGCGTCCGCATCAGTGACGGGCAGCTGAGCGCCCTGCCACTGAGCCGCCACGACTGGCACGGCGACTGAAACTACACCCTCCACCCCCAGGAACACCGCCGGGACGGCGTCCTTCCGATCCCGCCCCAGAACGAAGCCGGCCCCGGCCGCGACTGGCTGACCCATCCCGCCCTCACCGGCATCCCGCACGACCAGTGGGACTCACTGGTCACCGAGTTGGCGGCCGCCCGGACGGCTCAGCGGGAAGCAGACCTCCATCAGCGACGCGGCGGCGACCGGCAGAAGACCCCTGCCGCCGGCCTCTACACCGGCCGGCGCCCCGGCCTCACCCTCGTCGACCGGCTCCTGGCCACCATCCTCTACCAGAGGTTCAAGCTCCCCCAGGTAGTCATCGCCCCGCTCTTCACCGTGACACCCGTGACCCTCAACCGGGCCATCAGCCAAACCCGCCAGCTCCTCCACGACATCGGACACACCATCGAACCCGCCGAGACACAATTGGCCACCCTCACCGATCTCACCGACCTCACCGCACACCTCGGCATCCCCAAACCGGAGATCAAGACAGCGAGTTATTGATCGGCAAGCCCTTAACTCCGTGGCCTTGCGTCGATGCCGCGGTTCTTCAGCTCGGTGAACACGTGCAGCCAGTACTTCGCGCCCTCGCCGCCATCGTCGGCCCAGATCCCCAGGATGTCCCGGGTGCCCTCGGTGGTCACGGCCATGACGACGTAGATCGGGCGGTTCGCGACCTGGCCGTCGCGGATCTTGACGTGGATGGCGTCCACGAACAGGACCGGATAGACGCGGTCCAGCGGGCGGTTGGACCATTCCGCCATACCCTCCATCACCTTGATGCTCCTATCGTCGGTCAAGCAGCAGTGAGCCACTGGCGGTAGGCATCGGCGAAGGCGTCGTCGCGGCGGAGGCCGCGTTCGATGTTGGAGATGACGGCGGGCCACACGCCGAAGTGGTTGGCGGCGGCGGTGAGAGTGATGTTCTTCGTCTGCCGGGCCGGACGGAGGTCCGCGATCTCGGGGACTTGGACCTGGGTGGTCAAGAGCCGGAAAACCTCGCGGGCTATCGCGCGTTTGAGCAGCCGGATGATCTCCTTCTTCGTGCGTCCGGCGCCGGTCGGTCGGGCGACGAACTCGCGGGTGCGCCGGCATCGGGCCATCCTCACGAGCGCGATGCGGTAGAGAGCGGCGTTGGCCGCCCGGTCGCCGCCCCGGGAGAGCCGGTGCCGGTTCGTCTTCCCGCTCGACGCGGGGACGGGCGCCGCGCCGCACAGGGCAGCGAAGGAAGCCTCCGTGCGAAGGCGGGCCGGGTTCGCGCCAGCGGTGATCAGCAGCTGGGTGGCGGTGTCCGGGCCCACCCCGTAGGCGGCGCGCAGGCCGGGGTTGAGGATGGTGACCAGTTGGTCGAGCTCCCCGGTCAGGGTCGTGTGTTCCTCGGTCAGGTTCTGGACACGCTTGGCCAGCGTGCGCAGGGCTGTCAGGAGCGGGGCGTGCGCGGGGTCGCTGGCCGGCCGGAGCCGGGCGAGGGTGGTGACGCGCTTGTCACCGGACAGGGCGGTGTACTTGGCGCGGATAGCGTCGGGGGCGGTGATCAGGAGGTGCGTGATCTGGTTGAGCGTCGCGGTGCGAGCCTTGATCGCCGAGCGGGCGGCGGTCTGCAGGGCGCGTATCCCGACGATGGCCCCGTCCTTGGGAGCGCTGGTCGCGCGTCCGGAGACGACGGCGCGGGCCGCGGCGTAGGCGTCGATCGGGTCGGACTTGCCGATCCTGCGGCGTTCGGCCTTGTCGGGCCGGTTGACCTCGACGACGGCCAGGCCGGCCTGCCGGGCGGCTTGTGTGAAGCCGGAGCCGTAGGAGGACGTGCCTTCCACGCCGACGGCAGCGACGGTGCCGTGGGCCTGCAGGAAGGCGATCGCGGCGGCGTATCCGGCAGCATTGGTGGGGAATTGGGCGTCGGTGAGGTGCCCGCCCCGGTCGGTCACCACGGCGACGTGGATGGTGTCGGCGTGCGAGTCCACCCCGCCGACCACGACTTGGTCCCTCGTGTCCGCCGCCTCTGTGCCTGTCATGCTGGAGATGCCTTCCTTGCCGAAGGTAGCTCCGGCCGGAAAGGGCAGACAGGACAGTCAGGGGGCCTCTTGCCAGGCTCCTATGAGGTCATGCTCCGCCCGGCCGGAGCCCTGGGAACCGGGCCCCGGCGGTCGGACAGATCAAAGCAAGGACAGCCCAGCAGGACGTCAGTCAGTGATTGGGTCACGACCACCGGGGACCCGTGTACCACTATGACTGTCAGTGATCGTCGAGATGGTCTGCTTGGAGATTTCCGCGCCGTAGACCTCGGCCAGGTGCGCGGAGATCTCCCCGTGCGTGAGCCCCTTCGCGGACAGCGACAGCACCATCTCGTCCACGCCGGTCAGGCGCCGCTGCCGCTTCTTGACGATCTGCGGCTCGAACGTGCCGGCCACGTCCCGGGGGACCTTCACCTCGACCGGGCCGACGTCGGTCAATACGGTCTTCGCCCGGGTTCCGTTCCTGCTGTTGCCGCTGTTACGGCCCTGGGCGTCGTGCTTCTCGTATCCGAGGTGATCGGTGATCTCGCCCTCCAGGGCGGACTCCAGCACCCGCTCGGTCAGCATCTGCAACAGGCCGCCCTCGCCGGTCAGCTGCAGCCCCTCGGACCGGACCCGGTCCAGGAGCATCGCGACCAACTGCTCATCCGACGCGGCCGGCACCGGCGTGACCGCCGGCTTCTCCCCGGACTCCTGCTCGACAACGGTCTCGGTCATCTCTGGCGTCTCCTTGATCATCAGATCCGCCGTTGATTAGACACTCCCGATCAGAGCCGGGCGCGGAGGCTCAGGGTTGCCCGGTGCCTGGGTTTTGCGTGATCCCTGAGTACGGGCACGCCTTGGGAGACCAAGGCCGACACCTTCACCGTGGGTGCCCGGATCACCGGCCGCGAGAAGGGCCTGAAAGCCGTCTGCAAGCAATCCGGGAGCGGTGTGATCGGGACCGGCAAGGGCGAGGGCAGGCCGGGCGTGAACGGGACGTCGGAGAGCCACAACGGCGTCGGCATCAAGGGCGAAGCTCACGACGGCGCATCGGCCTTCGGTGTGCGGGCCCGCTCGCAGGAGGGCTATGCCGGCTTCTTCGACGGGAACGTCCACATCACGGGCGATTTCGAAGTGGAGGGCCAGCCACAAGAGCGTCGCGTTCCGGATGGAGGACGGGACGCACCGGCTTAAGTACGCGGTGGAAGCCCCGAAGAGCTGGTTCGAGGACCTCGGCTTCGGCAGGCTCGTCGACGGGCGTGCCCAGGTCACCCTGGACCCGGAGTTCGTCGCGGTCACCGAGGACGCGCCGTACCACGTCTTCCTGACGGAGTATGAGGCCCCAAGCGGGCTGTACGTGACAAATCGGACCACCACCGGCTTCACCGTCTACTCGACCGCCAGCGGCGAGACGCACAGCGAGTTCAGTTACCGGGTGGTGGCCCGACGCCGGGGCATCCAGCCCGAGCCGTTCGCGGTCCGGCGCGACCCATCGAAGCCCAAGCCGGTCGAACCGACGTGAGGCAGCGCTACTGGTGTCTCTCCTCGAGCGCGGTATCCCGTGAGGCGGCCCGGGCGACGAGTGCGGAGAGGGAACGGTCCGTCGGCTGGCCGATCAGCTCGGGGTGCACGAAGAACCCCTTCTCCTCCGCGGGCTTCTTCTCGTCGGTGGTGAGCGGGTTGGCCCGGGCCCAGCTGTCGCAGCGGACTCCGGTGATCTGCCAGCAGACCTCCAGTCCCGCCCCGCCCCCCGCGATCGCGAAGGTGTGATCGGCGAGGGGGCGGCTGACGTGGAGATCGGGGGCCGGGGCGCCGACGGCGGTGAGCTGATAGCGGAAGCACTCGTTCAACGACTCGAACCAATCGGGCAGTTCGACTGTCGCACGGCCGTCCTCGTCGAGGACGGCCGTGCCGTCGTAGACGTTCTTCAGCTCGGAGGAGGCGACCGACGCGTGGACCAGATAGCGGTCTTCGGGCTGGATCGGGTGGTCGATCCTCATGCGGCTCACGCCTTCGAACACCGTTCCGGTGATCTCGACGTCGCCCTCCAGGTAGGCGGCTCGCGAGGCCCCTTTCGCATACAAGCCGATGGCTCCGGCGGCTTTGACTCCGTAGCCCTGGGTGCTCTTACCGGAGACGCCCGGACCAAAGGTGCAGGTGCCTTCGACGCCGGGATTTTCCCCGCCGCCCTTGCCGAACACCCCGGCGTTCCCCGTACTGCTGCCGGACAGGCCGGGCCCGGCACCGCCGGTGCCCTGTACGCCGGGATTCGTGCCGCCGCCCTTGCCGGACACTCCCACGCCCTGCGTACTCGTGCCCGAGACACCGGTGCCCTGTTTGCTCGACGCGGAGACACCCGCGCCACTCGTGCTGTCGGCGAGGACGCCCGCACCGCTGGTGCTGATGCCCTTGAGGCCGGCGCCGCCGCTGCCGGTGCCGAGGACTCCGGGGGAGCCCCCTCCGCCGGTCCCGGTGACGCCGGCGCCCTGCGTACTGGTGCCGGACACGCCCGGGCCGGAGGTGCCGGTTCCCTCCACGCCGGCGCTCGCACCGCCGCCCTTCCCGGTGACGCCGACGCCCTGCGCACTGGTGCCGGACACCCCGGCGCCCTGAGTGCTCGCACCGAGCACTCCCGCGCCGGACGAGCCGACGCCTTCGACGCCGACGGAGGTCCCACCCCCGGTGCCGCGGAGACCGACGCCACTGGTGCTGGTGCCCGAGACGCCCGGTCCCGCGGTCGCGCGGCCCGTGACGCCCGCGCCCTGCTCACCGGTGACGCCGTGGCCCTTCGTGCTGCTGCCCGAGACGCCGGGGCCGTCGGTGCTCGTGCCGGACACTCCGGGCCCGCCCGTGGCCGTCCCGTCCACGCCCGGCGACCTACCGCCTCCCTGGCCGAGGACTCCGGAGCCTTGTGTGCTCGTTCCGGAGAGGCCGGGACCGGCGGTGGCGGTGCCGACGACGCCCGCGCCCGTGCCGCCGCCCGTGCCCGTGACACCGTCGCTGTGCGCGCTGGCCCCTTGGACCCCGGGGCCGGTGACACCGGAGCCCGTGACGCCCGGGCCGGAGCCCCTGCCCGCTCCGGAGACACCGGGGCCGCCGGAGCTCGTGCCCGACACACCGGGGCCGGCGGACGAGGATCCGAGCAGTCCTGCTCCGGCACCGGTGGTGATGCCGGACACGCCCGCGCCCTGTGTGCTCGTGCCCTCTACGCCGGGGCCGTCGCTGCCGGTGCCGGTCACGCCGGGGCTGCCGGGCCCGCCCTTGCCGGTCACCCCGGGCCCTTCGGCGCTCGTGCCTTCCACGCCCGGGCTTTTGGCGCCGGTGCCCAGCACCCCGGCGCCGGATCCGTTGCCGATACCCGACACGCCGACCCCAGCGACGCTGATACCCACGACGCCCGTGCCGCCCAGGACGTGCTGGGAGCGACCCACGACTCCTACGGCGCCGTCCTTTTTGGTGTCGCCGAACACGCCGCCGACCGGCGCCGCCGACGTGCCCGTTTTCCCGGTGCTGCCGATGACACCACTGCCCGCCAAGCTGTCCCCCCACACGCCGAACTGCTGCGGACGCGTATACGTGCTCTGGACATCCTGTCCCTCGACCTGTGGCATGGCTGTCTCCTCTCGGTGTACCGAAGTGCGTTCCGGACGGTCACTGATAGGAGAGCTGGACGCAGAAGACTTGCACCGTGCTGGCCGCATCAGCGCCGTCCAGGTCAACCGTCACGTAATAGCGGTGCGTGTCATTCAAGATCTTCACCTCGGCCTCCGGCCGAGCAGCAGTGCCCAGCGTCGTGGACTGGATGCAGAAGTCGGTGCCGCCTCCGGCTTTGTTGATGTTGCGGGCCACGAGGGACACGTGCAGCGTGCCTTTGCTGGAATTATTATTCCCGGTCGCGAGCAGCGACCGCACGAGGGCACCGTCCGGCAGCACGATGTTCATGAAGCCGTGCGCCTGCTCTATCCCCGGCGGCTTCTCGACCATGTCGATGCCCTGGAACCAGGGCGGCACCTCGCCTCCGGCGCTGATGCAGCGCATCAGGGCGGGGGTGAGCGTGAGATGTGTCGTCGACGCGCGCGAGTCGATGATCGGGTTGATCTGGTTCTCCGCGAGCCCGGCGAACTCGTTCTCCAGCAGATGGAAACGGTGGTTGAGTCCGTCCCTACCGCCCGCCTGGACGCGGTCCTGGTTGTCGATCCAATCCTTGTGGCTGAACTGGGGCTTGTAGCGCTCAATCATGGTGGTCGTCCTTGCGCAGGTGGATGAAGGGGGACGAGAAGGGATCCGCGACGTGGTAGGTCGGGAAGGTGTGCAGGCGCGGCCGTTCCGTCTCCTCGTGGTCGAGACCGGCCAGGGCGCGCAGGCGGTCGGTGCGGCATTCCACGCCGAGGGGGTGGAACCAGTTGAGGACGTTGAGGATCCGGTCGAACTGCTCCTTCGTGACGGCCGCATAAGGATTCGATTCCAGCGTGCATTTGAGCCGGACCTCGCACTGATAGGGCCGCAGCCCCTCAGCGGGGAGATACGTGGCCCGGATCGTCACCCGTCCGGGCGCGACGCCGACGACCGTGCACACCGGGGCGTCGGGCGTCGACGGTTCGGCGGTGCCGTGGCCGTCCGGGGTGCACGACCATGCGAGCACCTCGCCCATACCGGTGCCCAGCGGCAGCTCGGCGTCGAGCCGCGGCGGGCCGGGCGGGTCCTCGGCGAGAGGTGCGGGATCGGCGAGGAGCACGGTGCCGCCGTGCCGCGGAGCCATGACGAGGCAGGGCGGGTACGGGGCGCCGGAGGGGCTCGCGGCGAGGGCGGGCCCGCCTCGTCCCGGGCTGAACACCTGCGGCAGGCGGACGTCGGTGGCGACGTCGACGAGGTGCACCCGGCCGACCGCCGAGGGTGAGCCTTCCGTCGCGACGTAGAGCAGCTTCCCGTCACCGCTGAGGCTGAGCGCCACCGGCTCGGCGCCTGCGGGGAGTCCGTCGATGGAGGCCGTCGGATCCTGGCTCGGCGGGCGGTAGACCAGGATCCTCGCGCCGCCGACCGGGCCCGGTCCGGGGCAGATGACGTACAGCTTCTTCCCGTCCGCCGTGACGGCGACGGAGTGGGCCTTCGGGTCGCCCGTGTCGACGGTCTCGCGCAGGGTCAGCGTCGCGCGTTCCACGCGGCACCATCGGCCGTCGTCCAGGACGGCGTACAGGGAGGGGCTGCCAGGGGCGACCGCGAGGGACCTCGGTGCGGCGGGCAGTTGCAGCGGGGGCGCAGGCTCGCCGGTCGTGAGGGCGAAGGCGCGCAGGGTCTTGTCGCCGCAGCCGACGTAGAGCCGGTCGGTGCCGGTCGCCAGGGCTGTCGGGCGGGGGCAGACGATCTCCGGTGAGGTGGTGGCCGGCATCAGGTCCGCCGGGTTGAGGACCGCGATGCGGCCGAGCGGCTCGTGCGCGACGAAGAGGTGTCCCGCGCCGAAGGCGAGGGCTCCGGGAAAGGGTTCCACCCTGCGTGAGGTGTCCCAGCGGATCCGGGGAGCCGGGCGCGGGGGAACCGCCTTAAGGGCGAAGGAGGTGATCTGGTGCGTGCCCGGCTCGGCGAGGAAGACCTTTGAGCCGTCCGCGGCGAAGCAGGCCGCGGTGGGTTCGGCGGCGGGGATGACCTCGACCGGGACGGACTCGCCGGCGTCGACCTCGCTCGGGCCGGTCACCGTGAGCTGCTCGCCGGGGGCGACGGCGACGCGTACGGTCTCCGGACCGCCCGGGTCGGTGGGCGGGGGCGGGTCGATCCGGATGTGGTCGAAGCCCGCCGCGAAGGCCCGCGCCGCGAGGGCCGAGGCGGTCAGCGTGGAGTGACGGAGCCGCAGGGCCCGGCCCTCGGCGTGGAGGGCGGCGTCGGGGTCGGTTTCCGTGGGCTCGCCCGGGGGCGGTTCGCCCTCGGCCTTCAAAATGTACGACACGAGCACCATGAGCTTGCCGGCCGTGCCCGCGAGCAGGTCGAGCAGCCGGTCGAGGGCGTCCGCGGTGACGCGTTGCATCATCCGGCTCTCGAGCTCGGTGCGGTACTCGACGAGGCGCGGCGGCCGACTCAGGTCGTCGGTGCGTACCCGCAGCGTGCTCGGGTCGAAGTCGTCGGTGGGCGGGCCGGCCGCGGCCACCTCGTCGGCGTCGAGGCGACCGGTGCCGCTGATGCTCTGTCCGGCCGTGAGGGAGGTGTCGGACAGGCCGATCCGGATTTGGCGGGTGCCACTGCCGACGTGGCCACGGCGCACGACCTCGACACGGACCGAGACGTCGCCGGCGGCGAGGGCGTGCAGGGCACCCGGCTCGCGCGGCCGGAAGACGGCGTCACCGGATCCCGAGCGGAGGACGGACCACCGGATCTCGGCGTCGGTGAACGGGGAGGGGTCGGGCTCGATGCCGAGGACGAGCACGCCTTTTTCCGTGATATCCGGCGGGCCGGGGGAGTCGTCCGTGGTGGCCGTGGTGATGCGGAAGGCCTCGCCTCGGGGCTGGGCGGCGTAGATGTGGCCGTCCCTGGTGTGGTGGACCCAGCCGAATCCGGCCGCGTGGGCGAGCGCTCCCAGCCGTTCGGGGCCGATGGTCGGCTCGTGGGTGAGGAGGACGGCGCGGCCCACGCCGTGCAGGCCGGTGGCGGTGGCGTCGTACGCCTTGAGGACGTGCAGTGAGCCGGTGGCCGTCGCACCCGGATCCGCGGGGTCGCCGCCCGTGGGGCGGTCCAGTCCGGCGAGGCGGTCGCGGAGGGCGTCCAGGGTGTCGACGACGACGAGTTGCATCCTGCGGCTGTCCTCGTCGTCCGCGAAGGTCAGTCCGGGCCGGTCCGGGTGGCTGATGAGCCAGGCGGGGTCGAAGTCGGGTTCGTCCCGGGCGGCGCTGCCGACGGCGGCCTCCTCGGGCGTGCCGAATTCGCCTGCGGAGGTGACGGACTGACTCACCAACAGCTTTGTCGGCAGGACGCGCAGGGGCTGGCCGCCCGTGGCCACGGTCTTGGTCGGCCGGTTTGTCGCTGCGGCCGTGGCCGCGCTGGTCGATGGCGATCGCCCGGTAGCGCTCCGGGTCTGTTCCCGCACCACGAACGGCTCGAGGTCTTCCGGGGCGACGGTAATCGCTCCGGCCGCCGTGTTCACCGCGGCCTGGAGTCGGTCGGGGGTGGGCAGGAGCCAGCGGTGGAAGATCTGGAGCCGGCGGCGGTACTGCTTGTCGGCTTCGCCGGTCACCGGGTCGAAGGTGTCACGGGCCGCGCTGGAGACCCGTACCTCTTCGATCAGACCCGTGTACTGTGCGGCGATGGTCTCGTTTCCCCGGACCTCCGTTCCACTGCCGATCACGAGGTTGGCGGTGCTGGTCAGCGCGCCGAGGGGTGCGTCGGTGACGCGGGCCACCTCCTGTCCGTCGAGGTGGAGCAAGACGGTGGAGGTGCCTCCCTCGCGGGCGAGCGCGCCGGCGATGTGGTGGAAGGCTCCGTCGCCGAGGTCGCGGTCGGCGAACAGGTCGACCTCCGTGCTGCCGTCGGAGAGGGAGTAGCGGAGGTTGTGGTCGATACCGCGGAAGGTACCGACGGTCAGGGCCCAGCCCTTGTCCTCGCGGGTGTTGAGCTTCTCGCGTTTCGCGACCACGGCTCCGGTCGTGGCGATCCGGTCGGGCCGCACGACCGCTTCGACGGTGAAGTCGGCGTCGGCCGGGAGGGCGAAGGCCGTGGCGTTGTCGACGCTGATGAAGCTCTCGTCCGGCCCGAAGCCGAAGCCGAAGGCGTGCGCGAAGCGCCCCGTCCGGCCGCTGCGGGCGCCTGTGTTGTCCCCCGGGCGGGTGGGCGCGGCGGCGTCGACGACGGTGGTCACCTCCGCGTCGGGGTCTGGGACTCCGTCCTCGTCGGGCGGGGGGACGTCGTCGAGGTGGAAGAGCGCGATCGTGGCGCCGTCCACCGTGTGCGGACGGGGCGGGAAGCGGGGTGCACCCAGGTCGAGGCCGAGGAGGTCGAGGCTGACGCCGTGGGCGGTGTCGGTGTTGCGCTGTGCCGTCACGTCCCGGAGGTGTTCGGCGATGAGTTCGTGTTCCGCGCAGATGACCCAGAGCAGTTTGGCCAGGTTTCCCAGCAGCGCGGTGACCTCCCAGGTGACGGTCCCGAAGGTACGGGTGGGGGCGACGGGGGCGAGGCCAACGAGCTGCAGCTGGTCGGTGACGTCGGCCGCGCTGCCGGGGATCGGGACCGTCACGGCGCGTCCGGCCGGGTGGCCCGCCGGGATCCGCACGTCCACGTGCTCCGCAGGCGCGTCCTTGACCCGGGTGAAGGAGACCCGGACGGTGAGGGGCTCGGTCACGTCCTGCCGGGGGGCGAGCAGATAACGGGGGGAGGCGGGCGGCTGGCCGTAGAAGCGCTCGTAACGGTCGAAGTTGTAGTCCCGGACGGTGACCGCCGCACCGCCCTGTGCGGTGCAGAGCGGAACGGTCATGCGCTCCATGCCCCGGTCGTACGTGGCGGGGAGGGCGTCCCGCATGACGGCGAGGGCGCCGCCCGCCAGCGGGTCGCGGAAGCGGGGACATCCGCAGGGTCGTGTCGTGCTCATGTGACCACGACCTGGAGGTCGGCCATGGAGGTGTCCACGGAGAAGCGGGCGATCTCGTCGGGGGCGAGGTCCAGGTTCTCGCCGACGGACAGTTCCTGGGATCCGCCGTAGGTGCCTCCGCCGTAGGAGGTCTGCCCGAAGGCGGGGGCGAAGCGGCGCAGTCGCAGGTTCTGCACGTCCACCACGCCCGCGGCGGTGCGGGCGCTGAGGACGATGTCGGAGTGGAGCACGCCGTGTCCGAGCCGGAGCCGGTTGACGGAGGCCCGTACGGCGTCGAGGATCGCGCCTTTGACGGCTTCCTCGTCGTGGCCCGCCTCGACGACGAGGGTGGCGCGTATCCCGACGTCGACCTGGTTGGCCGCGAGGATGTCGGGGAAGATCGACACCGGCCGCCACTGCCGTACGGCGTCGAGGACCTCGTCGTACACGCCGGATATGAGCGCCTCGCCGTTGTTCCACGGCCAGCCGGGCTCGGCGGCGACGACGATGTCGAAGAAGTAGGGGGAGCCGGTCTGGTGCTCCCTGGAGAAGGCGCGGCTGCCGAAGCGGAACGTCCCGAAGGCGCGACGGGTGGCCTCGACGCCGCCGAGCGGGTCGAAGATCGCCGCGTCCCGCACGCCGTTCACGTCGAGCACCTGGGCGAGCAGCGCTTCCTGGGTCCACACGGTGCGGGGGACGCCGAGCAGGCGTGCCCGGTAGACGGCGTCGGATTCGCCGACGTCACCGTCGTGGAAGGTCTGTTGCGCGACGGCCTTGACCTCGGCGGCACCCAGGTTGAGGTTGTGCCGGGCCCATTCGGGGTCGAGTCGCATCTTCGTGCCGGCGGAGATGTTCCCGTCGTCACCGCGCGCGACGGCCTCGACCTCGATGGTGGCGGTCTTCTGCTCCGTGGAGAGGATGGCTGCCCGTGTGCTCCGGAAGGCCAGGACGGGCTGGTCGGCCGGGGGCTCGGTCACGATGACCGTGCCCTGCGGGAGGGCGTAGGGGCGGTCGGGATCCTCCTTCCCGGTCGTGAGGAAGACGGGTCCGCGGGCCCGCAGTTCGCGGCGGCGCAGGCCCAGGTCGCAGCCGAGCAGGTCCAGACTGCGGCCCTGGGCGGTGGTGATGAAGGTGCCGTAGTACTGGGATTCGAGGGCCCGCCACAGTTCGTGGGTGTCGAAGGCCACGGCGTCCAGGACCTTGCGCAGGGCGCTGCCCGAAGTGAGGTCGACATCGTCGCCGAACATGGCTCGGGCGCGGGTCTGCTGGTCGGCGATGATCCGGTCGATGCCCTTGACGACGAACCCGTCCTCGGCGACGCCGAACCGTTCCTCGGAGGTCATGGGGTCCCCCTTGCTCGGAGGGTGACAGTGGTGTTCGCGACGGTGTCGACGATGGCGTAGACCGCGTAGACGCGTGCCGCGTGCGCGGCGGCGACCTCCCGGCGGTGGGTCTCGTCGTCGAGTCCGGGCAGCAGCTCCAGATAGCGCGGGTCGTCGTCGAAGAACACCTCGCGCACGTCGGTGACCCGAAGGTCCGAGCTGAGGCAGCGGACGAGTTCCATCGTGAGGAACTGTTTGCGGGTGGGCAGGTCGTGGGCGTAGGCGCCGATGGCCAGGCGGTCGAAGCCGAACTGGGTGTTGAGCCGGTCGCTGCCCTTCTGGGTGGCGACGCCCAGCTCCAGTGCCTGGCTCAGGGCGTCGGCGCCGATGACGAGGGCGAGGTCGTGGGAGCGTCCGTCGAGGACGAGGTCCCCCTCGTCAAGGGCGAGGCTGCGGCCGAGGCTCGGAGCGCCTTCGGGCGGGGCGTCGCCGGAGACGTACGTGCGCATCGCGGCGTTGGCCAGCTCCGATCCGGCCGACGAGACACGGAAGGCGGTCGCGAGGGGCGTGGCGGGGGGTGAGGGACCGGCCCTCAGGGAGTCTCCGGTCTGTCCTCCGGGCCGGTCTCCGGGCAGGAGACCGGCTTCGCCACCGCCGGCGGGACGGACGTCGCGCGGTTCCAGCGGTTCGTTCCCGGACATCAGCGGCTCTCCAGCAGGATCTGGCCGGGGTCGGCCACCGTCCACCGTCCGGGGCCCTGCCCGCTCACGGTTACCCCGGAGGCCGTGGCCAGCAGCACCGGGGTGCCGCCGACGGTCAGCTTCTTCGACCATCCGTCGGAGGTCGCCGGTGTGATGGCGCAGGGCTGGGGCACCCCGGCGGGAGTGGTCGCGGCGCAGGGGGAGACCATGCCCGGTACGGGGGTGGCCGCCGAGCCGAACACCAGGCCGTTCTCCTTCCCGGCGAGGATGACTCCCTTGCCCTTGACGGAGACCTGGAGGTCGCCCGCGGCGAGCTTGAGCCTGCCCTGGTGGGTGCACTGGATGATCGCGCCTTGGACGAGTACGAGGGACATCAGCTGATCGCCACCTTTCCCTTGCCGATCGTGAGGGTCACTCCCTCGGACTTGAGCACCACGTTCTGCGTTCCGCCGTCGACGGTGACGTTGCCGTCGGAGTCGATCGTGACGGTGGTCCCCGACTTGTGGGTGAGCAGGAAGACTTCGGCGTCCCCTTCGGTGGGCCGCTTGCCGACCGGTGAGCAGACTTCGTCGCCGATCGCGATCTTCAGCCCGATCGCCTCGACGACCCGGCGGCCGTCCGCGGTGATCAGGTCGTTGGCGCCCTTGCCCGTGGGCTTGGGCTCATTGCCGATGGTGAGATCGGTGGGCAGACAGAGCCACCAGTCGCCATCGTGGGACTCGGGACGTTCCATCTCGGGATCGTTGGCCCACAGGAAGCCGGTCACCACGGCGTCGTCGGGGTCGTCCCTGACCTGGTTGAGGAGGGCGCGCATGCCCGGGTACACCGGGACCGACAGACCGACGTTGTGCCAGGCGAACGGCGACGCGACGGGCCTGTCGTACCGTTCCCCGTTCCCTCCGGTGACCGGCACGTCCACGCCGGGCGACGCCTTGGCGTAGTCGGACCGCTGACCGACGGACACGCTCGCCACCCGCTGGTCCGGCTTGGCCTTGTCGACCTGGCCGACGTCGACGGAGGGGGTGGCGGCGGCACGCTCATGGGCCTTGCCGGCGATCAGGTCCGCGATCGAGTACGGGGTCGCCTTGCGGGCGAGCTCGCTGCGCCGGTGGTTGCCGCCCACGCCGCTGAACTCCACGGCGCGGCCGGTGCAGGTGTACCCGGTCCGCGGCGAGAACGTGTGGGTCAACTGGAGGACACGGAAGTTCATGATCGGCTTCTCGTAGCCCTCCACTCCGGCGGCCACCATCTGGCCGGCTCGTAGGGAGGGGACGCCGAGCACCGTGAAGTCGAAGAGCTCCACCTTGTTCGGGTCCGCCTTGTCGGTGACCACGGCCTGTTTGCCGACCGCTTCCAGCTGGGTGGGTTTGAACTCGGCCAGCCGGGCCACGGTCATCGTCTTGTACTCGACGAGACAGTCCTCGGCGAGCATCGCGGCCGCGAGCAACGCGTCCGGGGGAATGAAGGGGAACCTGCTCTCGGTGGGCGGATGGCTGAGGGTCAACCCGCACTGGACCGTCCCGTCCTGGACGAGGATCTCGTAACCGAAGTCGGAGGCCATTCCCTTGAGCAGCGCGAAGGAGTTCTTGCCGGACCTGTTGATCGGGCGTTCGGGGGCGTCGGGTTCTTCCGGCCCCACCAGGTCGACTCCGGCGAGCCCGACGATGTACTTCGCCGCGTCGTAGGGCGTCGTCTCGGACTTCGAGATGGCGGCCATGGGCGGTTTGCTGCCCGGGTCGGTGTGGTTGAGCAGCCGGTACGCGGCCTCCTCGAACCCGGTGAGGCGGATGCCGAGCGGAGGGAACCGGGTTGCCGACTTGATCGCGTCGACCCTGCCCGACAAGACCACTTCCCGCCCGGAGGGGTCGTCCAGGTAGCCGAGGTGGATGTCGACGTCGACTCCGCCGTCGGGGCCGGGCTTCTCCGCGAGCGCGCTCGTCAGCGTCTTATGGACGGCGAGCGGCAGGTTCTCGAAGGTGATGTCGAACGTTGCCGGTTCACCGATCCCGTACTTGATCACGACCTCGGCATCGGCCAGCACCGATCCGCTGCGGACGTCGTTCGAGATCTTCTGCCGCAGGATCGGGAAGTCGAGCTGGTACCAGAGGATCACTCCCATCGCCGTGCCACCCCGATCACGATCCGGGAGCCGAAGTGGCCGACTCCGTTGAGGTTGCCCCGGGCCACCGTCGCCTCAACGAGCTTGACGGCCAGCGGGCCCGCCACGTGGACGAGATCCGGCTCGGGCACGAGCTTGCGCAGGAGGAGGACACGCGGGCCGTCGGGGCCCGGGCCGATCACCCTGAGCACCAGGTGGCCGGGGGGTACGGGCTGGAGGTCGGGGTCGATCGGCTGCGGGAGGCGGCTCCACGCCGCGAGGTCGTACAGCGTCTCGGGAGGGTCGTCCTCGCCGCCGTCGAAGTTGGCGTACAGGGCGAAGTCGTAGGTGGTCTCACCCACCGGGCACCGGAAGAGCTGCGGAAGTCCCGCGTCGGGCTCGACCGGCAGTCGTTGGAAGAGCAGTTCGGCGGTCACAGTCCACCTCCCAGCTGGCGGGACGGCGACCCCGTCTCGCTCACGGTGGGGATCGCGACGGAGCCGGCGGCGAGCGCGAGGTCCATGGCTTCCCCGAGCACCGCGGTCAAGCTGGAGCGGGGGACCTGTTCGAGGCTGATGGTGACGTCCACGGCGTCCCGCTTTTGGTTTGACTGGGTGAAGCGCAGGCTGGTGATCTGCATATCGAGGCTGACGGTCATCCCGCAGACGACCGGCAGCCCGGCCACCTTCATCAACGGCGCCGTGGAACCCGCCAGCGCACGCGAGGTGAGCGCCATCGTCTCCAAACCCTTCTTGGACGGGAGACGGGTCCTGCCGACGAGTACGGCCTCCACGCTGATCGTTCTGGTCGTCGGCGCCACGAGCTGGGTGAGACGGCTGCCGGCGATCCTGGCCACCTGGTACCCCTCGCTGAGGGACAGGCTGGTGACCGTGAACAGCGGCACCGCGCCGATCAGGACGGGAACGTTCACACCGGCTGGCATGGCCCGCACCTACCTTCCCTGGTCATCTCCCCGGCCTCCTTGCTTGTTCGCGCGCTTCTTCTTCCGCTCCGGCTTCGGCGCGTCCTCGAAGACTTCGTACAGCGGTTCGCCCAGCACGTCTTCGTCGACTTCGGGGGCGACACGGGTGGGGGGAGTCGGGTCGACGCGGTAGCGCGGTTTGGGCTTGCGACGCTTGCGCGGCTTGCGGTCGACCCGGATGCGGGGGCCGGCCGTGGCTGCCGCCACGGGGTCGTCCTCGATGTCGATCCGCGTGCGTACGTCCGGCTCGGGCAGGGGCTCGGGCTCGGGCGTCGTGGTCGCGGGCTCGGGCTTGACCTCCGGCTTGGGCTCGGCCTTGGGCGTGGCCTCGGTCCTGGGCTTCACCTCGCGCTGGGCCTTGGCCGTGGCCTTGGGCTTGACCTCCGGCTTGGGCTCCGCCTTGGGCGTGGCCTTGGCTTTGGCCTTGGGCTTCACCTCGGCCTCGGTCTTGGGCTTCACCTCGGGCTTGGCCTTCGCCTTCTCAGGGGGCCGGTGCTGCGGTGCCGCCTCGGGTACTGTCGCCCTCGGACTCGCCTTCCGGAGCACCTTTGGTGCCTGCTTCTTACGCGGTGCGGCCCTCACCCTCTCCAGCAGGTCGAGCTGCTCCGCTTCGGTGAGCCACTCCAGGTTGTGCCTGTACTTGGCAAACCACTCGGCGTAGCTCTCATGGGCCACGCCCGTGTCAGGTGGCAGTTTCATGACGCCATCGATGAGCTCCTTCTTGATCTTGGACATCTCGTGGACCACCCCGTCCGCCCCGCTCTGCTTCCTCGCCTCGACCAGTCGCCTCGTTATCTCCTTGTAGTAGTTGTCCGTGTGCAGCCCCTGGTGACGTGTCGCGGCCTGGGGGATGATCTTCGGATCCATGGAGGTCCTGGGCAGGTAGACGCCGTTCAGCGGGTCGTCGACGGGGTTGACGCCCGCCCATTCGAGGATGTCCCTGACGGGCTCGCCGCGACGGTCCCCGGCCGCTGCCTCGTGGTGCGCCTCCTCCCCCAGTCCCTTGTGCTGGCCGATGCCCTCCATGGACCCCTCCAGTCGGTTCGCGGGCGACCCTGCCTCCCCGGTCTTCGACTTGAGCTCGTCGCGGGCACTGAGCCCCTGCGCCGGCGCCTCATCGGGCTCGTGATGCAGGGCCTTGGCCTCCCGGCTCGCCTTCGCCTCCGCCTCCGCCACGATCTCGGCGACGTGGCCCTCGGTCGCGCCCTCGGCCTTGAGCAGGTCCTCGAACTTCTCCAGGTGCTCCATCGCCTTCGCGGGGTCGGTCTCGGACGCCCGCGCGATCTGCCGTAGCGCGTTCTCCATCGCCTTCGGGTTCTTGACCCTGTGCTTCGGGAACCGCTTGCGTAGTTCCTTGATCCGCTGCTGCACCGGGGCGCGTTCGACGGGCGTCGCCTTGACGCGGGGTGCCTTGGGCGGCCCGTCCACCCGCCGCCAAGCCCCCTTCTTCCCTTGGCTGAGCTTGTCGACGAGCTCGCTGAACTTCACTGCCTTGCCGTCGGCCATGTGTTGCGCGCGGATCTTCTCGAGTTTCGCGATCATGGCGTCGAAGGCCTCCGCGCTTCCGGCGGAGCGGGCGTGCATCTGGCCCACGACGGCGATCCCGTACTGGTGCACGGCCTCCATGCGCCGGCCGTCCCCGGCCAGCATCGCCAGCAGGTCCGCCTTCACCTGGGCCTGGGCCCCGATCCGGCCGAAGCCGATCTGCTCCAGCATCTTGGCGAACCGGGCACCCTCGCCGTCCTGGAGCACCTCGACGACCTTGGAGACCTCGGCGATCTCGAAGCCGTCCTTCCCGGTCAGCCGGGCGAAGGTCTGCGCCAGCTCCGGTGTCAGACCACCCGACTTGGCGCCCAGCACCCGCAGGACCTCAGCCTTCGGCTGGAGCTCGGCGAGCACGGGGCCGAGCCGGGGATGTTCCATCAGCACTGCCAGGTGGGCGCCCTTGGGCACGTCGACTTCCTGCAGGGCGGCGCCGAGGCGGATGCCGTCCTCCTCGGGCAGCATGAGCATCAGCTCCACGACCGCGTGCTCGTCCTTGAGCCCCTTCAGTACGGCGCTGCCCGCGTGCAGCGCCTCGGCCAGCCGGGTGAAGCGTGCGGCGATCCGCTCGCCTCCGAACACCCTGAGCATCTTGAGGAAGCGCAGGATGGCGACGAACTTCTCGATCTTGGCCAGTGCCTTGACGGCGGCCTGGATCTCCGAGATCCAGGTGAGCGCCTCGATGATCACGGCCCACTTGATCCTCGTGAGCACGCGCGGGCCGACCCCGAAGAGTGCGGCACCGCGCAGACCGTCGACGAGCATGGGGCCGACCTTCTCGATCAGGACCTTCAGTTGCCTGGTCGACACGGGGTCGCCGTAATAGGCCAGGTGGCAGGTGACCGCGAGTGTGTGGAGTTCCCATAGCCCGGAAAGGATCTTCTCGGGCTGGGTCAGCATGATCTTGAGGGATCCGAGCGTCCCCAGGACGAATCCCATCACCGCCCTGATGGCTTCCTCGATCTCGATCATCGTTTTGAGACCGAGCACGGCGGTCTGCTCCTGCTCGACGTTCCGACTCAGCCCGGCGTCGTGCTGCATCGTCAGGTTAAGCGCCTCGGTCACGAACCCGATGAACTCCCGCACCGTCAGGGCCTTGTTGTCACCGAACTTCTTGCCGACCGCCGTGAGCAGCTCCCAGAAATCGCTTCCCATGTCGGCGAAGAGCTGTTCGTACAGGCCGGCTTGGATCAAGCGGTCCCGGACCGCCTGCAACTGGGCCAAGCCGTCCAGCGAGATCATGATCTGGGTGATCGCGTGCCGCTGTTCTTCGAACGTCCACGCCTTGATCAGGATCTCCAGATACTTCTCTCTCGTCTTCTCGTCCACCAGCGCGAACGCCTTCGCGTTCATCTCGGCCAGCTGAGTGGCTGCCTTCCCCAGGCTCTCGCCGTTCCCGGCGAGGCCGGCGTCCACCAGGCGGTCGAGTTCCTGGAAGGTCAGGGCCTTCAATTCCTCGGCCGAAAGCCAGAATTCCTGAGTCGACTTGCTCAGCTTGATCCAGCGTTTGCCCTCATCCACGTCTCCCCACACCCAGCCACGTTCCTTGGTCCACAGCAGATTCACCCCGTACCGGTGACCGTCCAGCGTGGTGACGAAGGGCAGGACGCGGAAGCCCGTGAAGGTGCTGATCTTCTGGCCTTCGAGCTCCCAGTTCGCCACCGGTTTGCCGATGGTCTCGTTGGTGACGGTGGGTGCGGTGGCCACGGCCAGGTAAAAGCTCTCGGCCGTGCCGAGCGAACCCTCCAGAACGACGAAGGAGCGGGCGCCGAAAAGGTGGTCGCCGAGTTGGACCACATGGATGAGGCTGCGTGAGCGCGCGTAGCGGGTCGCCTCGCCCAGCATCACGAGCTGGGTGGCGCCGATGACCATCACGGCGCGTCCGTCGACCGGGCTCGGTCCCTCGATGACCTCGCTTTGCGGATCCGTCACCACGGTGACGCTCGTCTGCCTCCCGGAGCGCGCCCTGGCAGCCGCGCTCACGTCTTCGGCCCCGCCCGGCGCGACTGCGGCTGCCGCTTCCGGCGACACCCATGTGGCCATGGCGGTGTCGGGGGCGGGTGCCCCGGGATGGGGCGATGTCTGCTCAGCGGTGGGGGCGGTGCCGGCGGTGGTGGCGGTGTCGGCCGATGCGGTGGTGGCCGTGGCCGTGGTGGCGGCCGGCTCGGGGGTCTGTCGTGCGTCGGCCGGCGGCACGCCGGGTTCCGCGGTCTCCTGTGCGCCCTCCCCTTGGCTCTCGCCGGGGGCAGCTCCGCCCGCCCCCTGTCCGGCACCGCCCTTTCCCTCCTTCCTGTCCTCCTCCTCGCCGTCTCCCGCGCCTTCTTCCCCTCCCTCGTCCGCCTCAGCCACGGCCATGGCGAAGGTGAGATGGGCGCGACCGCCCGGAGTGGGCTCCACCGGCGCCCCGGCCGCCGTACGGTCGCCTGCCGATGGCCACCCCGGCCGCGGGCCGGTGATCCCCGCACTCTGGTCGTCCTTCTCGATCGCCTGGGCGACCGCGCGCAGCAGCAGCGCCTCCAACCGTGCTTCGTAGGCAGGCCGTTCGTCGTCCCCGGTGAACGCGACCGACGTCGGCAGATGCAGTCGCCGGTACGCCACGCCGCTTGCCGCCGTCTCCGCGGCGGTGGCCGGCGTGACCACGACGGGCGCGTTCACGGCGCCGCCCGCGAGCGGTCCGCGGCGTCGGCCGGGACGATCTCGGGGAAACCCGCCGCGGCGACCTTCGCCCGGGCGAAGCTCAGGCGTGCGATCAGCGCCTGCTCGACCACCTCGCCCAGGTGTTCCAGGGCGGCGGGCGAGGGAGTCCCCGTGATCCTGACGGTGATGGGGAAGTAACAGGTGATCTTGGTGGGCATGGGAACGCTCCGGGCCGCGCGGTCAGCTGAGGGCCTCGTGCAAGGCCTCGTAGATTCCCGAGACGAGGTCCCGGCGGGTCTCCTCGGCGATGTCTCCCGCCAGGACCACCTCGATCGGGAAGTGGAAGTGGAGTTCCGCCCCCGGACCGGAGACCACGACGGGCTCCGGTCCCATGGCCTCGGGCAGCGCGCCCTGTTGCTCGATTTCCTGGTGTGACATGGGGTCCTCCGCACTCCGGTCAGGTGGTGGGGGTGACTTCCAGGCAGACGCAGTTGAAGGTGGTGGTCGGCACACCGTCGATGAGGACCGTGGTCGCGACGGACGTGATGAAGCATTCGCTGAACAGGATCTGCTGGAACGTCCAGTCGGTACCGGAAGCTTCCTGGAGCCCGATGTTGAAGCTCTCGTGGTGCAGAGCCATGTCGGTGAGCCTGGCGACCACCGGGCCGATCGCCTTCACCGCCATGGAGAAGGTGAACGCCTTGGGCTGGACGATGTGGGCGACGTTGTCGGCCTCCAAGGAGTGCAGGGGCTGCACCGGACTGTTGAACGTGGGGCTGAAGGAGTCGATGGGGGTGACCGGCGTGGTGCCGAGCATCACCGTCAACCGGGTGTCCCACTTGACCTCGGGCATCTCATCGCTCCTTAACCCTTGAGAACCAGCTTGACGGCGATCTGGTGGATCACGCCCGCGTAGACGACCGAGACCTCCATGTCGACGATCCGGCCGCTCCGCCCGTTCCTGATCTGACCGAGCTCCTCGGCGTTCAGAGTGGCGCGCTCGCGTTCCAGGAGCACCAGCAGCGGGATGTGGATGGCGTAGTCCTCGATCACGCCGCGGGTCACCAGCGGCGAGAGCACGCTCTGGACGAGCGTCACGACCGTGCGCAAGCCCGGGCGGTCGATGCGGAGGTCGCCGATGGCCTCGATCAGCGCGGCCTTGACGCGGAAGCTGATGTCGTCGAGCGTCCGCACGATGTCGATGTACGTCTTGTTGCCGCTCGGGCTGGCGGTGAGTCCCTCACCCAGGTACAAGGCGTGGCCGGGGAGCAGCACCGGGCTCGTAACCCAGTTGATCGCGTTCTTGTAGTAGGTCTCGATCTCGGCGGCCGTGAAGAGGTCGGTCATCTTGATGGAGACCGGCTTGAGCAGGAGGGAGATGTGGGGTTCGTGGCCCGCGATCACTCCGGCCACCGCCGCGGCCACGTCGTCCTCCGATTGGTGGGCGACCAGGACCATCCGGTTGTCTTGGATCGCCCCCTTGTTCAGGGTGATCTGCTCGTCCTGCGTCAGGGTCCGGTCCAGCATGGCGACCCCGATCCGTTCGTTGCCGTCTCCGCCGCTGTTGGAGACCTCGATGACGTGCTTCGCCAGCAGTTCGACCGGGTGGCTGCTGCTCGGCTGGTCGTTCAGCGGGGTGTTGGCGAGCACCACGATCTGCGCCGGGACGTCCTTCGCCGCAGTGAGCGCGGCAGACCAGACAGGAGCGCTGTAGGCCACCTCAAGGCCCCAGACCCGCGTCGGGGGCGGGGTCTGTCGGAAGGCCAGCGAGATGGCGGCGGCGAGGTCGCTGAGGCCATGACCGACCACCGGGTCGTTCGCCGCGTGGGCGGTCTTCAGCTTCTTGTCGAGAGTCAGGGTGAAATTCTTGCCCGCCGCGTCGGCCGCCGTGATCGTGCGGACCTCGACCGCCCCCTCCTTCCCGATCGCGACGTCGGATCCGGCCGGAAACTTCGCCGCGGTGGTGGCGGTGGTTGCATCGGGGTCGACTTTGTCCGTCAGCTTCGTCGCCCCCTGCGGGTACGCATTCACGGCGTCGCCCGGGTAGGTGAACGGCTGGGCGGCCGACGCCGCACTTTCGATGGCTCCCGTGCCGATGACGAGGATGTCCCCGAAAGCTCTGGTGGCGGGCGCGAAGAGATCACTGCTCGCTGTGACAGTGACGTAGTTGAACGGCATCGAATGCTCCTCACCGTGTGCGCGCCCGGTCTCCGGGGAGGGGGCGCGGTTGGTGCCCGCCGGGCCTTCAGGGCGCCGCCTCGAAGGCGGCGACGAATCCCTGGGTCGCCAGCAGATCGCCGACCAATTGCTCGGTCGTCTGTGACGGTTCATCAATCGCGGTGGCGGGGAAGACCGCCAGCCACGCGCTGGAGGCGAGCACGGTGGCGCCGTCGTGGACGTCCGGCTGCGGGCTCACCGCGTCGACCGCCCGTTTGGCCTGGCTGAGCCGGCGCAGCGCGTCGACGAGGTCGAGACGGTCGAAGAAGAGCGTCGACACCCGCAACGGGAGACTGCGGGCCGGCGCTGTCGGATCGAAGGGGGGTGGATCGGCGTACTGGAGTCGGTAGTGCCGCTCGAACTCGTCCTGCCGTGCCCCGGCGCCGTCGGCCGCCGCCCAGGCGTCCGCGTCCACGGAGGCGAGGAGTCTGCCGACCGGAGCCGTCCTCACCGTGACCACGGTCTCCAGCGACATGTCGATCCAGTGCACCGGGGGTGTCGCGGGGATCTCGACGGTGGCACGGGCCTGTTCCGTGGTGGGAATCGACTTGTCCCATGATCCATGGACGGCGATCGTGGCGTGGACGGCGCTCTGGAACTCCGTGCAGTCGACGCGGACGGACTCCACCGACTTGATGCCGAGGTATGACGGATCGTAGACGGAGACCAACAGCGACCGCACGCGCTTGCGCTCCGGGTCGGTGGTGGGAAGTAGCAGCGCCTCCACGTTCTCCGGCCGTAGGTACCGGAGCATCAGACCGTCCGCGAAAGGATACGTCGCTGACATCTCGCTGTCACCTGTTCCAGTGTATGTATGCCGCGATCGGGTCATTTCGGGCCGGACGGCCTCGTTCTCCGCCCGCATCAGCCGGTATTGAACTGGGGGAGGCAGTAGGTGCAGCCGTTGTAGCCGTGCGCCACAG
The DNA here is from genome assembly GCF_053646035.1 of Streptomyces sp. NPDC055287. Taxonomy (NCBI): domain Bacteria; kingdom Bacillati; phylum Actinomycetota; class Actinomycetes; order Kitasatosporales; family Streptomycetaceae; genus Streptomyces; species Streptomyces sp. NPDC055287. The sequence continues at coordinate 31,858 of NZ_JBSHNE010000039.1, forward strand.
CCAGCTCTATGCGCGGGAACGGCTCCTTGCTTGTCTCGCTGATTTGTCCCCAGAAGGGACAGGTGTCGATGTGCACCTCGTGGGTGTTCCTATTGCCGAAGAACCAATCGTGCAGGTCCTTGACCGCGGTGATCACGATGGTCAGGCGTCCGGCCACCAGGTGGTCCTGGACCTGAGTGGCGATGAGGTTGTAGTGCTGCATGTGCACGGCCTCGTGGGCGAAGTCGATGGTGAGGTCGGCCGACACCTCGTCTCTGGCGTCGAGCCGGAAGCCGTCGACGACCGCCGTGTCGCCACCCTTCATCTGCATCGTGGAACGGACGTCTCCGGTCTCCGTCACCTCGATATGGCTGAGGGTGGAGGGCTTGACGATGCGGCTTAGGGTCCGGATGGTGATCTGGGTGTCCGACGGCATGGCCGTGGCGTCCAGCTCCCACGAGCCGTCCGTCGCCGTCGGCGCGCCATTGAGCTTGACCGTCATCTTCGTCTGACCGCCGAGGATGGAGTGCCGGGGGCACACGTTGCGCTGGCCCACGTTGTTGTCGAAGCGTACGAGCCGGTCGTGGGGCACCGACTTGCGCCGCGAGGTGGCGACGACGGCGGGGTCGCCCGCGCCGTCCACGAGGGCGATCAGGCATTCGTGATCGAGGATGGTCGGTGTCCAGAGGAAGGGTCCGACGCGCACCGATCCACCGGGCGGGATCGGTGTTTGGATCGCCTGCGTATCGATCTTGGTGAAATGGTCGGGCCACGTCATGCCGGTGCCTGGGGCGGACCAGTACGTCTCAACGTTGAACTGGTCGGCCCTGGCCTCGTCGGTCCCGCGGTTGTGCACGCGCACGTACAGGTAGTTCGGCCGATTCATGATGGGTTCCTGGTGCCCCGCCTCAGGGTCGTCCCCGGGGCCGATCTCGTTGCGGACCCAGATGTCGGGCGACGTCCAGAACGGGTCCGTGTCGCTGCCGCTCGGCACGAGGCCGGTGTCCCCCGGCCTGTCCGCGATGAAGACGTCGACGTCGGGCTTCGCAAAGAGTCCCTGGCGGACGAACGCGTCGTTCATCAAGTTGCGGTGCAGACCGCCGTTGACCGTGACGTCCGCGGCGATGAGGGTCTCGGCCAGGTGGACGGCGTTCTTCTTGCTCTGTGTGGTGTCCGCCCACAGGCGCGGCACCATCGCCAGCAGGGTCTTGATCATCTTGTCGGCGGCCTTCTGCCGCACGACACCGTCTTTCGACCTCCCACCCATGCCGAGGTAGCACTGCCACAGCGCCGAAGCCAGCATGGAGGCACGCAGGTCGGCGGTGTAGTCGTCGAAATCCGCGTCGTCGAAGCGCTGCGTCAGGTCGAGCCGACGGCCCTGGCTCCACTCGTCCTGCAGGTTGTTGTCGAAGGGGAACGTCTCGGTCCGGCGGTACCCTGCGGGGTTGAACCGGTCCCGGTAGATGCCGGCCATGGCGTCGCAGATGCTGTGCTCGAACTCCAAGGGGCCCGTCGCGCCGGGCCGGAGCCATTGCACGACCCCGTGCGTGTACTCGTGCACAATGATGCCGAGGTCGGCGGCCCCGGGCACGAGCCTCATGTCGAAGCGCATCCGCGGGGGTGTCGTCGTGCCGATCCACTCGCTCCTGTCGGTGCTCTCGGCTCCCTGCGGGTCGACCTCGACCTGGACCATACGGGCGTTGAGCGCCGCGTTGCCCAGGCTGCGGAGATAGCGGGCGAAGGAGTCGGTCCAGTAGTAGGCGTTCGCACTGAGGAATGCCTTGTCCTTGGGTTTGGGGTGGGTGCCGAACACGAAGGTGGCCGAGTCCGATTCCGGCTGGGGGAATCCCGAGGCATCCCAGTCGCTGCAGCGGCACCACTCTCCCTCGAGGTGGAACATTCCGTAGCCGTCGGCCGGAGCGATCTCCGTCTGGACCTCGTGGACGAACGGCTCCAGCTTGTCGTCGCCCGACAAGGAACTCAGCGAGCCGTCGTCCGACTCCGTCACGGGGTCGGGCACGTAGACGTTGAGCGTCGCCGTCACGTACTTTCCCGCGACCTCGATCCAGAGCAGCTTCCCGCCGACGGCGTCGACAACGACCCGGAAGTGCTCGAAGGGCCCGGTGGTCTCGACGATGAGGTCGTGGACAAGGTGTAGCTTGCCGTCCGGGCGCCGCTTCCCCTGCCTCAGGAGCGCAACCGAGGCGGTGGGGCGGTCAGCCTCCGGCAGCGCGGGCCTCGACGTGTCCCGCAGGTAGACCAGGTTGTCGCGGACGACGGCAGCGGCTTCGTACCCCTCGCTGAAAGGCGCCAGCGCGCTCCTCTCGACGACGTCGAGGGCCTGGGCCTCGCTCACGTCGGGGGCGTCGGCGACGTCGAGCTCCGTCGCGTTCTCGACCTGCACGACGGCCGCCTGCCCGGTGTCGGCCACCATCTGGAGCGTGGCTCCCAGGATGGGCACGTCCTGGTGGAATTGCTGGTAGTGGACGTTGAGCGTCTCCGTGTCCTGGTCGGCGTCGACCTCACGGAGGTCCGCACCGTCGGTCCCAAGCTCCTTCGCCCGTTCCCGTACGAAGGTGTTGACGGCCCTGCGGGCGGTCGGCGCACGGAAGAGTGTCGCGCCCGGATCGACGTATCTGCGCAGGACGCCGTCGGCGCCCCTGTGCTCACCAACCCCGGGAACCAGCTTCAAGGGCTGGCCGGGCAGCGGGCCCGGGTCGTTCCTGTGCCTGCGTTCCTCGTTCCGGCCCATGACGAACTCCTCTGAGCACTCGGATCGGTACCCCCCGGCGGCCCATCCCTCGGTGAACGGTGCCGTCGCACGGACACGGCAGTCGGTCGGCCCCGGCGGCGCGGATGACGGTGGGTTCATCAACAGGCCTCCGCAGAAATACGGTTCGGAATGGTCGGCAGGACGACGCGCTGCGGCACCGAAGCTAAGACGGGGCCGGAGCGGGCGATTGTCAGGAGGTCCGGCAGGGCGTACGGTTCCGCGGCGTCCAGGTCGACGGTGTAGCCGAACTCCTGCAGGCTCGCGACCCCATGGCCGCAGGGCCAACGAAGGTCGGATTGCTGACGGGGAAGTTCTTGCCGAGCCAGAAGTCGTCCCACAGGGTGCCGGATGCCCAACACATGGCCCATCTCGTGGGTGATAACTTCGAGACTGGTTCATCGCCTCTCCAGCCAAGGAGTTCGATGGTTGCAGACACGTGATGCTGTGCAGACGCGCCGGCCGTTCCTGTTGGCGGACTGCAATCATTAGCCGCGGTCCGTCGAACATGCCGAACGTCCGAGCAGGTTGACGACCGATCTGGCGCGACAGAAGTAGGTCGGACGACTGCCCGATCGGCTCTACGGCATAAGGCTTCTGCCACTCCCTGGGCCTGGACATTTCGATATACTGGCGTGGACGCGGCCGTGGAAAATCTGCGCATTCCCCAAGCGCTCATTTCCACACTGCCATTGGGAGCGCTCATTGGGCAACGGCATCGAGTTCTTCGCGGTGCATATCGCGTATGTGGATGAATCGACCGTCGAGGGCAGGGAGAGCTACACCTCACTTTCGGGTTGAGCGGCCCGGCGCATGGCGCTCGCGGTCGCCAAGGGACGGGCTCCCGATTCCAGCGGGTGACCGGTTGTTCCCGACGCCACTTCGACACACCAGGGACCCGATGCTTTTAGTGTGCGCCGGTCAGGCAGGAGTCTCAACTGGAGGCCGCCCAGCGCACATGTCACCGCCCTCGATCTCTACAGGGTGTAGTTCCTCTGCGGGGAAGGGCTGAGCGGGCAGAACGCTGATCGGGGTGTGGGAGGGTAGGGGTCCTTCTGCCGTGGCGGTAAAGGGGGCGTCGATGGGCTCGTTGTTCGAGGAGCTGGAGTTGCGTGAGGCTGCGGCTCGTGCTCGGGGCGAAGAACTCCAACCGGGGATCGCTGAGTTGACGGTGCGGCTGGAGGCCGAGCGTAAGAAGCTGACACGACTGGTGATCGCGCGGGGAGACCGTGGCCGAGCTGGTGGGCCGAGGTTGGCGTTCGGGAGCCGGAGCCGGCCGGAGCGTCAGGTCCGGACACGGCCGAGGCTGCGGCGTCGCCGTTCGCGGGGGCGGAGACGCCGGGTGGTGGGTGTGTGGGCAGTGCCCAGGTGGCAGCCGGGGCTGACGGTGGATGCGCTACCGAGGGTGTACCGGGACATTAGGTCCAGGGCGGCGGTCTCGGGTGCTGACAGCCGTGTTGCCAGCGACCTCACTGCTTCCATCGAGCAGGCAAAGGGGTCAGGGACATTGTGGGTGCCGTAGCGTTCCATCTGGGCTTCTTCCGGGTCGTTCGTGGTTGGCACCTACGAAGGCAGGAAGAAGAGCCCCTTGTACACCGAGAGTTGACTTACCGCGCCGAACCGGTCGCCGTCCGTCCGGCCGACGCAGCGAACAGTCCGGGTGTCTGTTCATCCAGCCAGCCCCGGTCAACCAGCCGCTTCAGTTTCGACCGCGTCCCCTCGATCTTCGAGGTCTGCGCGGGCAGGCCGATCCTCGGCACGACCTGCTTCGACTGCACCGGCTCGGGCGCGTCGTCGATCACGTCCACGATGTCGCGGTAGACCGCGCAGTCCACATGCGTCCCGTCTGTGCTCCGCGCCGCCGCCCGTCCACGACGTGCCTACAACACGGTCTCAGTGCTGCCGGCCTGCCAGATGGTAGTTGCGGCGATAACCCTCTGCGGGGCCAGTGTGCTGATTGCTGGACCGGCCCACCGCACGGCACCTCTGCCCACTGTGCGGGGCTGGGTCTGGCTGGTTGCGCAGCCCACCCCCCTATCCCGGGTCGGGCATTGGGAAGGCAGTCTGCTGGAACCGATGGTGTCGTCCGCGTCATGCGCCGTCGCCGACCGGCGCAGTAGCTGAAGCCGGGTGTGTCCCCATCGGTCTCACCCATGGCCAAACTCTCTCGCTGATACGAGCCATGCGGGTGGCGTCGTCAACTGACCCCGAGGACCCCCTGTCCTAGTGTCGCGTCGGGCCGGGCCGGCAACCGGCCCTGGTTTTTTTCGTTCTGACACTTTGTCGGCAAACCCGCTCTCACCTCGGACAACACCCGGATTCTTGTCAGGAAGGCACTATCGGGAGTTCGGATCGGCGGCGTTCGACTGGCACAGTCCCGTTATGCGTATCTCCACCAAGGGCTCCGTCGCTCTCATCGGGAGCTTCCGGCAGCACTACCCCGAAGTCCTGGCGGCCGCCCGGACCTTCGCGGACGCCGGACTGACCGTGAAAAGCCCGCCGATCTGCCGGATCGTTGACCGCGGGCGTGATTTCGTGCGCTTCGAGTCCGACCCTCCGGAGTCCTCGGACCACGACCTCCAGGTGGCGACCCTGGAGAAGATCTTCACCTCGGAACTGGTGTACGTCGTGAATCCCGGCGGATACATCGGCCGCACCACCGCGTACGAACTGGGGTGCGTCCACGAACGCGGCATGGCCGTCTACTACGCGGAGCCGCCGAAGGACCTGCCCATCGCCGTCCCGGAGGGAACAGTCGTCGATGCGCGCCGCTTGGTGGAGATCATCGCCGGGAGCGATCCGGGACCCGCTCCGGTCAGGCGGCCACGGGTCGCGGCGCAGCCGACGGCTGACATCGTGATCTTCACGATTGGCTCGGAACAACTGCGGGTCCTGCTCGTGCGGCGCGGCAAGAAGCCGTATCGCGGGATGCTAGCCCTGCCCGGTGGGTTCGTTCGGCCGGGAGAGTCCCTGGAGGACACGGCGAAGCGGGAACTCCGGGAGGAGACCGGGCTGAATGGCTCCGGGATCCGGCTGGAACAACTGCACACGTACTCGCGCCCGGAGCGTGACCCCCGGGGCCGCATCATCTCGACCGCCTTTCTGGCGGTCATGCCGGATCCGCCGGAGGTGACCGGCGCGAGCGACGCCCGCGAGGCCGACTGGGTCGAGGTCGAGGAATCGCTGTGGGGCCCCAACAGCAGCCTCGCCTTCGACCACGGCGAGATCCTCCGGCACGGGCTCGAACACACCCGGACCCGGCTGGAACACACCACCGTCGCGACCGCCTTCTGTGACGACCTCTTCACCATCACTGACCTGCGCAAGGTCTACGAGGCCGTGTGGGGCTACGAGCTCAACCCGGGGAACTTCCACCGCAAGGTCGTGGAGGAGACCGCGGGTTTCGTGGTCAGGACCGACAAGGTGCGCAGGTCAGGGCCCGGGAAACCGCCTGCCCTGTTCCGCCGGGGCACGGCGGACCTGCTGTACCCGCCGATGATGCGCGGCCGACGCACCCCCTAGAACACCGCGGCCCCGGACTGTGCGAGAGCCCGAGGCCGCGGCCGGAACACACCATGCAACCACCGGTGTGGAGAACACCGACGCTCACCAGACCTTGTGGAAGAGGCGATCTGGTGAGCATCCATCCTCAGGAAGGACAACACCATGCTGCCCCTTTCTTCTTCCAGCTCTTCTTCCGGCGCCGGCGATTTCTTCTCCTCCTGGACCTGGGGGGCGGTGATCACCCTCGTCGCCCTGGGCGTCAGCACCTGGCTCGTCGTCAACCACCGCCGCCGCGACCAGACCGTCCAGTGGCACCAGCCCGACTACGACACGGCGAGCGATGCACTCCTCGTGATGAACCGGTTGTCGCTTACGACGGCCGTCGAGGGCGTCACGGCCGAACTGCGCGAGCTGGTCGACGTGGTCAGCAGGCTCAGGATCGGCGAACAGCGCTCCCCGGACCTGCCGTTCGGCGTGATCGTCGCGGAGTTGGAGGGCTACCGGGCGAACGTGCTGCCGCAGAACCACGCCGACAAGCTCGCCGCGGACGAGAGCCTGCTGGACGACCACCTCTCGCTCGCCCGCGTGCAGGGGATCAGGCTCGAAGCCGCGCGCACCGCGATCGTCCACGTACAGCGGAAGATCGAGAAGCGGACACGCAATTAGGGTCATTCTTGTGGATCTCCGCAGGAGAAGGAGCGGCGTTCGGTGCGGCGAGAGGGCGTGCCGGGCATCGCGACGCCGCGGAGATCCATCAGAAGGACCCTAGGTCTGCTTCATCCGGAGCCATTGGCGAACGGGACGCGCAGAACTCGGAAGTGCGCCAGGACCCCGTGACCGGGCCGTGGCGCGCAACCGAACCTAACCTGCTGAAGGCGTGCCATTCGCCGCGGTCAATCAAGACCCTTCCGGCATGGGCTCTCCCAGGAGAAGGGATCGGGCTCGGGCCCGGAAGCCACCGGGCGCCACTGCGCGACCATATTGCGCATATGCGGCCGTGGCGCATCATCCTGCCTGCGCATAGGGGCCGGAAGCGGAAGAACGGGTACACCAGGGCGGCTACTGGACCAGGTGGGTAACTCGCCTGTTGGGATGAGACCGGCCGGTTCCGCTCGGCAAGTCGAGGACTGCCTAGCTCCCGGCGGTCGCAGACGCCGAGCAAACCGAACCGTATGGCAGACGACCGCTGCTAGGCTCCAGGAATCAGGCTGAGGCAACACGCCAGTACTGTCCCCAGAATTCAACTGGACTCTTCCCGCCTGGCAGACCTTCCCTATTGACTCCGCGTGTTGAAGCGGATCAAGAAGGGTGCCACCTGGGGGGTTGTGTGTGTTCTGAGTACTCCGGAGGCCGTCCGAAGCCGGGTTCGGGCCGGTGTCGAGCAGGGATGGGTCGACCTGCCGTCGTGCGAGGACACGGGGGCGTGATGGCCGACGATCCCATTCTGTCGCCCGCTCACCGTGTAGACCCCGTCCTCCTCTACGGCCAGTCCCGGCACCTTCCGCCGCTATGAAGAGGCATCACGCCGATATTACGCTCCGGACATCGCCCTGTTTCTGAACCAAGTGCAGCATTTCGCAGGTGCGGAGGGCACCTGTTTCCTACGCTTCGACGGCAGGCCAACGACAAACAGGAACGTGGGGGCGGGCGTAATGGCGCGTGTGATCGTGGTGCACGGAGTGGGGCAGCAGTTACTGGGGCGCCGTACCTTGCAACACTCGGTAGCGGCGGCGCTCCTGGACGGTGTGGAACTGACCGAGCCATCACTGGCCTTGGGCGAGCCGGACGCCGGCGTGGCGTTCTATGGCCACATCTTCCGGAAGGCTGGCACCAAGGGCACCGAGGCCCCTCGCAGCGCAGCAGACATCGCCGATGCGTTCGAGGTGGAGTTGGTCGAGCAGTGGTGGCGGGCCGCTGCGGAAGCCGAGCCGGACAGGGTGGCTGAGGCGGCCCGGGCAGGGGGAAAGGCACCCACTCCGGTGACGGTCCAGCACATGATCAACGCTCTGCTGCGGTCACGGTGCTTGTCCGCCGCCACGGCCGAGCGCTTCCTGCTGGGGGCGCTCCGGCAGGTACGGCGGTACTTCACCGAAGAGGAGGTACGGGCGGCAGCGGTCACGGCGGTCGCGGACCGCGTCAGCGCGGACACGCGGGTGCTGGTAGGCCACTCGCTGGGATCGGTGGTGGCATATGAAGCGCTCTGTGCGCATCCGCACTGGCCAGTGCGGGCACTGGTGACGCTGGGGTCCCCGCTGGGCATGCCCAGGCTGATCTTCAATCGGCTGCTGCCGACGCCGACCGCCGGGCGGGGGATCTGGCCCCCGGGCGTGGCGGCCTGGTCGAACATCAACGACCGACACGACGTCGTGGCCTCAGTGAAACAGCTCGGACCCTTGTTCAACAGCCCCGGACGGGCGGTGAACGATCTCACGGTGGACAACGGATGGAAGGTCCACGACCTCCTCCATCACCTGACGGCCCAACAGGTCGGACGGGCGATCGCCGATGCCTTGAAGACCACCCCGTGACCGGGCCGGCCGGGACGGGGCGCCGGTTCCTGGCCGCATTCGGCGCCTCGCAGTACACCGCAGAGGACCTGCCCGACCTCCCCGGCGTGGAGGCCGATCTGCCCGCCGTCATGGAAGCGCTCAGAGCCTGCGGCTACCGGGCAGCTGCCCCCTTCCCGCTGCTGAACCCGGACGAGCCAGGCCACGTGACCCGGCCCCTCCTGGACTGGCTCCAGCAGGACCACACCGAAGGCGACACCCTGATCGTCTACTACAGCGGACACGGCAACGATGGCTTCGATGCCCACTACCTGCTGTGCCGCGACTCGCGGACCAGCCCGGCCGAGCTCGAGGAAACCGCGCTGACCGCCACCCGACTAGTGAGCCTGCCAGCCAAGAGCGACGTCCAGCACCTGCTGCTGATCATCGACGCCTGCTACGCCGGGCGGGGAGCGGCGGAAGCCCTCGCCCACGCGGTCAAGCTCGCCGTCGCCGCTGCGCCGGGAGCCGATCTGCGGTTCCTGCGCTCCTTTGGAGTACTTGCCGCCGCACGGGCCGGGGAGCAGGCCCAGGACGGGACGTTCAGCACCGCGCTTGGGAACGTGCTGAGCGACCGCACCCGGCTGGGCAACCGTGCCAGCCACCTGACCTTGCCCGAGCTGGCGCGCGCGCTGAACGCCGAGTTCCGCCGCTTAGAGGTCGACCAGCACGCCGACTGGTCCCAACTCTGCGACGACACGATCGACGGCGATCAGGACACTGGCTTCTTCCCCAATCCCTACTACGTTCCCCACCTGCACAATGAAGGACGCGACTTCGACCTAGCCGAACAGCAGACCTACATCCATGCTCTCGAGCAGCGCGCCTCCGCAGAACCACACGAAGGCAACGGCCTCCACCTACCCATGCCCATGAGGGCGGTTGAACTGCGGAGCGAAGCCGCGCTGACCGAGCACTTCCTGCCTCGCGGATCCGGGCTGCAAAGCGTGCGCGACGTGGGTCACTTCTTCACCGGCCGCAGCACGGTGCTCACCAAACTCGCCGGCTGGCTGCGCGGTGACAGCGACCAAGCAGTACGGCTGATGGTGGTCACCGGCCCACCGGGAGTGGGCAAGTCCTCCGTTCTCGGAAGGCTGGTGGCCCGATCCCACCCCGACACCCGCGACGCTATCCCGCAGGACACCATCCTCGTCTCCACCGACGTGCCTGAAAAGATCATCGACGCCGCTGTCCACGCCCGGCACTACACACTCACCGAGCTGATCACCGCGCTCGCTCACGCCGCCGGACTGGACGCCGCCACCGAACAGGACCTGATCGAAGGCCTGCGGCAAAGGCGCCGCCGGTTCGTGGCCGTCATCGACGCCCTCGACGAGGCAGGCACCACAGCGGGCGAGGGGGCGCGCATTGCCGCCTTCCTGGCCCGCCTGACTGCGGCGGTGCCCACCCTGCGCGTACTGGCCGGCACCCGGCCCCAGCTCGTCCAGGCCATCACCGCAAACGAGGAACACCTGGCGATACTCGACCTAGCCGAGCCGCAATGGACCTTGGTGGGCGACCTGACGAGCTACGCCGAACAGCTGCTCCACGCACCCCACGGCCCGGGCAGCAGCAGCCCACTGCCCGACGCCTTCATCCGCCACATCGTCGGCGACATCGCACAGAACGCCTACCCGTGTACCTCAACGCCCGTCTGATGGCCCGCGGCATCGCCACAAGCACCCAGCACCCTGCCGACAACCGGCCTATCACCCTGCCCGCCCCCGCCGCCCAGGCCCCGAGCCTGGAGCACAGCGTCGGCACCACCTTCCGCTGGGCCCTCAAACAACACTCGGCCCCGAAGCAGCCGCCTACGTGCGCGCAATGCTCCGACCCCTGGCCTACGCCCGCGGCCAAGGGCTGCCCCTCCACGACATCTGGCCCGTCCTGGCCACCGCCACCGACGGCAGCCGCATCACCGCCGACCGACTACTCGAACTCCTCCACAGTGGTGAAGCCGGCCCCTACGTCGTCGAAGCACTCGATGACGACGGACGCTCCGTCTACCGCCTCTACCACCAAGCGCTCGCCGACGACCTCGCCCAAGAAGCACCCCAGAGCTACGAGAAGGCGCTGTACGACGCCCTGCTCACCACCATCCCCCGCACCTCGGCCGGCGCCCGCGACTGGACCCAGGCCGACCCCTACCTGTTACGCCATCTCCCTGACCATGCCAACGCCGCACAACGTCTGGACGACCTGGTCACCGACCCCGACTTCCTCATCCACGCCCGCCCTGAGACCCTCGTCCTCACCCTACGCACCGTCCGCACTGCCAATGCCGTTGCGGCCGCCACTGTCTATCGCGCATCTCTCGAGCAGCACCGCCACGCCACCCCGGATGCCAGACGCCACATCCTGGCCCGGGACGCCACCCGCTACCGACTAACCCATCTTCACCAGTCACTGGTCCACGGCCTGCCCGCGAACAGCTGGAAACCCATTTGGGCCACCGGAACCGAGGCCCCCTCACCAGCGCTGCTGGACACCCTCGTCGGCCACACCGCATGCGTGAGCGCGGTGACCTGCACCATCCTCAGTGGTCGCCCCATCGCCGTTACCGGCAGCTGGGATGGGACGGTGCGGTTGTGGGAGTTGGAGGTCGGCCGGGCAGTGGGTGAACCCCTTAGAGGGCATGACGGCCGGGTGGTCGCGGTGGCGTGCACCAAGGTCAACG
>NZ_JBSHNE010000039.1:43432-48539 GCF_053646035.1 Streptomyces sp. NPDC055287
GATAGGTCGATCGCCGTCACCGGCGGCGAGGATGGGACGGTACGGCTGTGGGACCTGGCGGCCGGCCGGGCAGTGGGTGAACCCCTCAGGGGGCATGACGGCCGGGTGGTCGCGGTGGCGTGCACCAAGGTCAACGATAGGTCGATCGCCGTCACCGGCGGCGAGGATGGGACGGTACGGCTGTGGGACCTGGCGGCCGGCCGGGCAGTGGGTGAACCCCTCAGGGGGCACGAGGGCACGGTGAATGCGGTCGCTGGCGGCACGATCAACGACCGGCCGGTGGCCGTAACCGTCGGCCACGACAAGACAATGCGGGTTTGGGATCTGTCGGTTGGCCAGGCCATGCGTGCCCCCCTCCGTCACCACGGCAAGGCGGTGGCATGCGGCGTGGTTAATGGCCGCCCCGTGGCCGTGACCGACGGCGGTGATCATCGCATGTGGGTATGGGATTTGGCGGCGGACGAGCGCGTTGTCAAGCCCCTCCGCGGTCGCGATCACGACCTCGACGTGGCTGCGGTCACGCACGGCACATTCAACGGCCAGTCGATGGCCGTGACCGGCGGCTACGACACCACGGTGCGTGTGTGGGACCTGGCCGCTGGCCAGGCTGTAGGCGAACCCCTCCGCGGGCATGACAGCTTGGTGCGCGGGGTGGCGTTCACCACAGTCAACGATAGGCCGATCGCCGTCACCGGCGGCGACGACAAGACAGTACGGCTATGGGACCTAGCGGCGGACCAGACCGTTGGCCAACCCCTCCGCGGGCACACCGGCACTGTAGACGCGGTGGCCTGCACCACACTCAACGGCCGGCCTGTGGCCGTGACTGGCGCGGGCTTTGATGACCATGTGTATGCATGGGACCTGACGGCTGGCCAAGTCCTTAGCGAAAACTTCATGCGGTGCGACGAATGGGTGGAAGCCGTGGCGTGCACTACGGTAAATGGTCATCCGCTGGCTCTGATTGGCGGTTCGGACGGGGTCTGGGTATGGGATCTGGCGTCCGACCAGGCCTTTGTCGTAGAAACTGATCCCATCACCGAGCACGACGGCGCGGTGACAGGGGTAGCGTGCGCCACGGTCAAAGGCCGCCCATTGGCCGTGACGAGCGGTCTCGACTCGACGGTGCGGATGTGGGACCTAGCGGCCGACCGGGCCGTTGGAAAACCGCTCACCGGACACGACGGCTCAGTGAATGCGGTGGCATGCGGCACAGTCAAAGGCCAGGCGGTGGCCGTGACGAGCGGTCTCGACTCGACGGTGCGGATGTGGGACCTGGCGACCGGCCGGGCCGTTGGAAAACCGCTCACCGGACACGACGGCTCAGTGAATGCGGTGGCATGCGGCACGCTCAGCGGCCAGCCGGTGGCTGTCGTCGGCGGCCGAGATCGGACAGTGCAGATCTGGAACTTGGAGCAGTTTCGCTGCACCGAGACCCTTCTTATGCCAACAGGCGTTGGTGCTTGCGCGATGAGCACAGATGAGACGCTGGTAGTGGGCACGGCAACGATGTGATGGTTTTCAGACGGGACGGACGTGCGTCCGGCGCATAGGCATCTATGCGCGCTGACGTTCGGCCTGACCCGACCTGCTTCTCCTGATACTCCTACTGACCTTGAAGGCGGGTTGTCGTAGGGGGCTGACGGTTGGTGATCGTCGCGGTATGCCGGAGGTATGAGGTATCCGCAGGGTGGGGGGTGCCTCTATGGGTTTCGTCAACTCTGTCGTGCCGGGTTTGAGGTAATTCGTCGGGGTGGGGTTCATGCGGCGAGGGTGGCGGTCCTGGGCTCGCGAGGTTCGTAGAAGGTGCCGTCGCGGAGCATGGCGAACAGGACGCTGAGGCGTTGGCGGGCGAGGCGGAGGAGGGCCTGGGTGTGGGTCTTTCCGCGGGCTCGCTGGCGGTCGTAGTAGATGCGGGAGGCGGGATCGGCGTTCATGCAGGCGAAGGCGGAGAGGAACATGGCGCGTTTGAGCTGCCGGTTTCCGCCTCGGGGCGCGTGTTCGCCGTGGATCGAGGTCCCCGACGACTTCGTGGCCGGAGCGAGGCCGGCGTAGGAGGCGAGGTGGGCGGCGGAGGGGAAGCTGGTGCCGTCGCCGACGGTGACCAGCAGGACTGCGGCGGTCCTGACGCCGACGCCGGGCATCGAGGTCAGGACCGGGGAAAGAGGGTGTGCCTTCAGCAGGGCGTTGATCTGGGCTTCCAGGGCCCGGCGCTGTTCGTGGACGGCTGCGAGGGAGCGGGCCAGGGACGGGATCACGATGTCGAGGGTGCCGGTCCCGGGCACGACCACGGTCTGTTCGTCGAGGGCGTCGAAGACGTCGTCGATCAGCCGGGCTGCCATGCGCGGGGCCTTGGGCCGGATGACCTCGACGAGTCTGCGGCGGCCTGCCTTGCGCAGCGCGGCCGGGGAACCGTGACGCTCCAGGAGCCAGGTGACGGCCTGGTGGTCGAGGCGGTGGCCCAGGATGCGCTCCAGGCTGGGGTGGAACTGGGTGAGCAGGCCGCGTATCCGGTTGGACGTGCGGGTGGCCTCGGCGGCGAGGTCCTGGTCGAAGCCGACGAGCACGGTCAGCTCGGCGGTGATCTCGTCGGTGAGTTCGAGCGAGCGCAGGGTGTGCGGCATGGTGCGGGCCGCGTCCGCGATGACCGCGGCGTCCTTCGCGTCGGTCTTGGCCTCACCCGGGTAGAGATCGGCGATCCGTCGCATCGCCAGTCCGGGCAGGTAGGCGACCTTGCAGCCGGCGTCGCGGGCAACCGTGAGCGGGAGGGCGCCGAAGCTCCGGGAGATCCACGAGATCACCATGGGGCATGTGCGCGGCGAGAAGGGCAAGTACCGACCGAAGCAAGTGCTGTTCGTTTTCGACAACATCCGGATCATCATGGAGGGTCCCGGCACGTGCGGGGTCTACGAAGACCCGCCTGGGATCTGCCGACCGTGCACGCTGGAAGAGGTGATTGGGATTGAGAATGACCGCTGAACGTCAACGCTGTCTTATTGATCCGAAACGGTAAGCGTTCCGGGTCGTTGAATGTCGCGTGAGTGAGCTTCTTCGATGTGGCCACCGATCGGGTGACGGTCCGTGAAGCGAAACGAGCGAGGCCCCCGGGCTGTTGATCGAGATGTCTGACGTCTCAATCACGTTGCTCGGGGGCCTCGTTGGTCGTCCATCCTGCCGCAATCGACCTGCCGCACGCACTCGTGGAGTGGGTCACCATGCTGATCGTCACCCGTGAGGGCGACCGGCGCTGCAAGCTCCGTCCGTCCCAGCGCGCGATGGTGGCACTGGTGTACCTGACGCGAGCACACCACTTTGGCGAAGATCGCCGCCGGGTTCGGGATCAGCGAGTCCACCGCCCATGCCTACACCAGCGCGGTCGTCGACCTGCTCGCCGCGCGTGCGCCGGGTCTGCTGAGGACGCTGCGCGAGCATGATCCCGACTTCGTCCTGCTCGACGGAACCCTCGCCGAGTGCGACCGGGTCGCCGACGGCCGGGCCGACTACTCCCACAAGCACCGGCGCCACGGCGTGAACGTGCAGGTCGTCACCGATCCCGGCGGCCGGCTGCTGTGGCTCTCGCCCGCCCTGCCGGGCCGCACTCACGACCTGACCGCCGCCCGCACCCACCGGATCATCCGAATCTGCGAGCGCCAGGGCGCTCCCATCGTGGCCGATCTTGCCTACCAGGGCGCCGGTCCGTGGCTGACCACGGGCATCAAACGCAGGCCCCTGCAGGAACTGACCCCCACCGAGAAGACCCGCAACCGTGCCCTGGCCGCCACACGGGCACCCGTCGAACGCGGCGTCGCCCGCCTGAAGTCCTGGCGGATCTTCCGCAGGTCCCGATGCAGTCCCAACCGCATGACGTCAATCGCCAAGGCCGTCCTCACACTGGAGCTGCAACGCTGAAGAAGCTCAGTGATGGAAAGGAAGTAGTCGTACGTGTCGAGGTCGAACTTCAGCCCCGTCAAGGCGGCCAGCACTGCGGCATGCGCCGCATCGACTGCGTAGACGTTGACGAACTGCTCAAGGGGACAATCGAAGAGCTCCGCGAGGGGCCGACGCCCGACGGCCGTCACGTTCCTCTCGGTTTCGGGGCGATCCTCGCCCTTGCGGTAGCGCTCGATCACGTACCTGGCAGTCATGGCGTCTGCCCTTCCGGTTGCTGGTCAGCGGTAGGCCGAGGATGCGGATCCAGCCCTCCGGCAGCGGTAACGGCGCGGAATGCCGGTGCGCGGCCAGGCGCGGAGGACATGCCTAGAACGGGCCGCCACGGAAGAACCTGCCCGGCAGCCGGGCGAACATGCCTCTCGTCGGGGAAGTGTGACGCTCGCGCAGCCGGGCACCGACGTAGGCAGCGAGGGCGTCAACGTGCTCCTCGTCGTAGGCCCACAGGATCCGTCCCGCACAGCGGGTCTGAAGCCACAGCGGCCGCCGGAAGAAAGGGTCCTCGGTGCCGCCGGGCACCGCGCCGACCAGGCCGGCACCCCGTTGCGCGGCCGTCCATTCGGCGACCGCGCCGCAGCCGGCGCAGGTGAGGCGGCGGGGCTGGAAGAGCAGTTCACCGAAGTTCTTCCGCGCCGCTAGGCGGGGCAGGGGCACGACGAGCGCCGACAGGCGGCTCAAGGCTCTCTCCGCGGCAACAAACGACAGCAACTCATCACTCACTGTTGACCCCAACCAAGCAAACCATGTCCAGGCCGGCGAGGAACCTGGACCTGAACCGAGGGACAGCAGTTTCACTGCTTGCTCCTCACAAAGCATTCGGGCTCCAGAACTTACTGCCATCTTCGGATCCGCGCTCCAGGCAGGCGATGCTCACCTGAGAGTCCACCCACCGCCTGTTGGCCGTGCTAGTGGCTCGGCTCGCATCGTCGGCCGGGTATTCGACGTGCTGCTCGGGGGTGAGCAGACTGTCTCCAGGACCTGATCTTGGAGGTGGTCGTGGGGCGTCAACCGAGTGTGTTCGTCCGGCCGGTGAGCATGGAGGAGGGCCGTCGGCTGCAGCGGACCAGCCGCACCGCCAAGGATCCGGTGAGGTTGCGCCGGGCCATCGTGGTGCTGATGTCCGCGCAGGGCCAGGCGGTCAGGGACATCACCTCGCTGA
>NZ_JBSHNE010000040.1:0-47373 GCF_053646035.1 Streptomyces sp. NPDC055287
TCCGACTCTATCAGACTCTTTCGTGTCCGACTTCCTCGGCGCTTTCCAGTTCTTCGCTTTCGCGTTTCCCTTTCCGGCGGTTCCGACTCTATCAGTCGTTTTCCGTTTCCCTGACCAATGTTCTGCGGGCATGCAGAAGCTTCAGATTCGGGATATGGTTTAGACCTGTCAGAAGCTGCCGACCCGCGACCCACAACGGAGTGCGTGCTGGTGTCAGGCAGGACTACGACAGTACATCGCTCCGGCAGACGAGGCAAACCGTTGCCGGTGCACCCCTAGGTCCGCCAAGCAGTAGCTCTCGTGCGGAACCGGGACTTCTGGTGACTTACCCTTCTGAAAAGTACGCCGTCCCTTGACAAGTAGTGACGGCGGCACACGAACTCTCCACCCCTGGGAGGCCCCATGACCAGCGTGACGTCCCCGCTTGCTGGACGCGCCATCGGACTGGCCGCAGTCCCCGACCCGGTGTTCTCCGGTGCGATGGTCGGCCCCGGCACCGCGATCGACCCCGTACGGGAGCCGTCGGAGGCTGTCGCCCCCGTTGACGGTGTCATCGTCTCTCTGCACCCGCACGCGTTCGTCGTGGTCGACGGCGACGGGCACGGGGTTCTGACGCACCTGGGCATCGACACCGTGCAGCTCAATGGTGAAGGCTTCGAGCTCCTCGTCAACAAGGGGGACACCGTGACTCGCGGCCAGGCGATCGTGCGGTGGGACCCCGCAGCCGTCGAAGCGGCCGGCAAGTCGCCGGTGTGCCCGATCGTGGCGCTCGAGGCCACAGCCGACTCCCTCGCCGACCTTGTCGAGGACGGCGACGTGAAGTCCGGCGACGCGCTCTTCAGCTGGCAGTGACGCCGACGCCGTCATGGCGGCCACGGGGTACGACATCCATCGCGGGGGGACTGGACAGGGTTTCCGCCGCAACTATCGGAGACGGTGAAATGGAGACAACGCTGCGAGGCGTCGGCGTGAGCCACGGTGTGGCGATCGGCGAGGTTCGGCACATGGGCACGGCGGTTCTCGAGCCGCCGGCGAAGCAGATTCCCGCGGAGGAGGCGGAGCGCGAACAGGGGCGCGCCCGCCAAGCCGTGGAAGCTGTGGCAGCCGACCTGATTGCGCGCGGCAACCTGGCCGGTGGCGAGGCACAGCATGTGCTCGAGGCTCAGGCCATGATGGCGCAGGATCCCGAGCTGATGGCTGATGTGGACCGGCGCATCGCCGTGGGCAGCACGGCCGAGCGGGGGGTGTACGACGCCTTTGCCGCCTACCGGGCCCTGCTGGCCAACGCCGGCGAGTACCTGGCAGGCCGTGTCGCGGACCTGGACGACGTGCGGAATCGTATCGTCGCCCGGCTGCTGGGCGTCCCGATGCCCGGTGTGCCGGACAGTGACGAGCCGTACGTACTGATCGCGCGCGATCTCGCGCCCGCTGACACCGCGCTGCTCGACCCCACGCTGGTGCTGGGTTTCGTGACCGAAGAGGGCGGGCCGACCAGCCACAGCGCGATTCTGGCGCGGGCGCTGGGTGTGCCTGCCGTGGTGGCTCTGCCGGGTGCGGGCGAGCTGGCCGAGGGCACGGTCGTCGCGGTGGACGGCAGTACCGGCGAGATCTTCGTCGAGCCGACCGACGAGAAGCGTGCCGAGCTTGAAGCCGCTGCCGCGGAGCGCAGGGCCGCGCTGTCGGCTTCGACGGGCCCCGGGGCGACGTCCGACGGCCACAAGGTGCCGCTGCTCGCCAACATCGGCGGTCCCGCCGATGTGCCGGCCGCAGTGGAGGCCGGTGCTGAGGGCGTGGGCCTGTTCCGTACGGAGTTCCTCTTCCTCGACGACAGCAAGCAGGCGCCGTCGGAGGAGAAGCAGGTCGAGGCGTACCGCACGGTGCTCCAGGCATTCCCCGAGGGCCGCGTGGTGGTGCGGGTGCTGGATGCGGGTGCGGACAAGCCCCTGGAGTTCCTTACGCCGGCCGAGGAGCCGAACCCGGCGCTCGGTGTGCGGGGGCTGCGATCGCTGCTCGAGCACCCCGATGTGCTGCGTACGCAGCTGACCGCGCTGGCGAAGGCGGTCAAGGGCCTGCCGGTGTACCTCGAGGTCATGGCGCCGATGGTCGCGGACCGTACGGACGCCAAGGCGTTCGCGGACGCGTGCCGTGCGGCCGGGCTGCAGGCGAAGTTCGGCGCGATGGTCGAGATCCCGTCGGCCGCGCTCCGGGCTCGCTCGATCCTGCAGGAAGTCGAGTTCCTTTCGCTGGGGACGAACGACCTCGCTCAGTACACGTTCGCCGCCGACCGGCAGGTCGGTGCGGTGTCGCGGCTTCAGGACCCGTGGCAGCCCGCGCTGCTCGACCTGGTGGCGGCGTCGGCCGAGGCCGCCAAGGCCGAGGGCAAGAGCTGCGGGGTGTGTGGTGAGGCCGCGGCCGATCCGCTGCTCGCCTGCGTGCTGACGGGTCTGGGTGTCACCTCCCTGTCGATGGGCGCGAAGGCCATTCCCTACGTCCGCGCGACGCTGGCGAAGCACACGCTCGCCCAGTGCGAGCGGGCCGCCGCGGCGGCTCGTGCCACGGACACCGCCGACGAGGCGCGGGCGGCCGCGCAGGCGGTACTGTCCGGCGAGTGACCGGCGGTTGCTGTTGAGTTCCGAGGGGCTTCCGGCCACGTGGCCGGAAGCCCCTCGTGCGTTCAGTGGTGGAGGTCGGGCTCCTCGATGTCGAAGCCCGGGCAGTACTCCACGTCGGGCTCCGGTGATACCGGATCACCGGTGTCGGCGTCCGTGCAGTAGGCGCTGAAGACCTCACCGGCGGTGAGGGCGACCAGGCGGCCCCGGTGGAGCCTCCAGCCGTGCAGCCGGTCCGGCTCGCCGGGCTCGGTGGTCCTCAGGACCACTCCCCCGGGGCTTTCCACGGCGATGCCTGCTGCCAGGACGGTCACGAACTCGGATCCTTCCGCCTCGGTCAGGTGGACCGGCTCGCTGCCCGTGCGCTCCGCGTGGAGCACTGCGAGGAGTTGTTCCTCTTCGGCCGGGACGCTGCAGACCAGGTGGTGGCTGCCGGGGCCGGCCTGTTCGAGCAGGCGTGTCACCAGGCGCGACGCCCGGTCGAGCGCCTCGCGGCCGATGTCCTCGCCGCATTCGGCGCAGTTTCCCAGCCGGGCCAGGAGCAGGGTCGCGTACTCCCAGGTGGCCCGGCGGACCGCTTCGTTGATCAACATGGGCACGAGACTGTCGATGGGCTGGCCCGTGTACGGGAGGGAAGCACCGCAGACCGCGACCTCCGCGGTGAAGCGGGTCCGGCTTTCCGCCGTGTCGGGGTCGATTCCCGAGGCCCGGCAGAAGTCCAGGAAGTCTTCGGGGTCGAAGAGCGCGACGGTGGTGTGTACACCCTGGGCCGCCAGGGCCCGTAGCAGCCCGTCGACCTCCTGGAGGTACGCCGTGTGGTCGTCGAAGGCGAAGGTGTCGTACCCGGTCATGAAGGCGAAGTCCTGCTCGTCGGCCAGGAGGCCCACGGTGCTGGGTGCTTCGCGGCGGAGCGTACGGCGCATGGCCTGGCTCTTGTGGTACCTGGTGGACTTGGTGCGCGCCATGATTCCCCCTGAGCGCAGTCGATCATTGCTCACTCACCGTAACCGGTCGCACTGACAACGCACTCTCCGTGATCACGGCGCGATCACCTGGGGACGGTGATCGCGCCGAGGGGAGTGGGGGCTGCTCGTCAGCGGCGCGTGCGGGCCAGGGCCTCGTAGAAGTGCAGGAGTTCGAGGTTGTCGACCGAGCCCGGGTTGACCGCCTTGTCGAGGGGCGTGCCCTGGAGAAGTCGCTTCACGGGCACTTCGATGCGCTTGCCGGTGAGGGTGTGCGGCACACCGGGGATCTCGATGATCTCGTCGGGGACGTGACGTGGGGAGAGCTCGGCGCGGATGGCCTGCTTGATACGGGTGCGCAGAGCGTCGTCGAGGGACGAGCCCTCCGCGAGGTGGACGAACAGCGGCATCCAATAGCCGCCGTCGGGCTCTTCGAGGCCGATGACGAGGGACTCCCTGATCTCGGGCAGACGCTCGACCACCTCGTAGATGTCGGCCGAGCCCATACGGACACCCTGGCGGTTGAGGGTGGAGTCGGAGCGGCCGTGGATGACGACGGAACCGTGGTCGGTGATGGTGATCCAGTCGCCGTGCCGCCATACGCCGGGATAGGTGTCGAAGTAGCTGTCGTGGTAGCGGCTGCCGTCGGGGTCGTTCCAGAAGCGGACCGGCATGGACGGCATGGGGTTGGTGACGACCAGTTCGCCGACCTCGTTGGTGAGCGGCTTGCCCTGGGGGTCCCAGGCCTGCAGATCGGTGCCCAGGCAGGCGGCCTGGAGCTCTCCGATGTGGACGGGGAGGGTCGGGACCGCGCCGGCGAAGCAGCTGCAGACGTCCGTGCCGCCGCTCACGGAGGCGATCCAGAGATCGGACGCGACCTCGTCGTGGAGCCATCGGAAGCCGTCGGGCGGCAGGGGGGAGCCGGTGGTCGCCACGCACTGGATACGGGAGAGGTCGTAGTCGCGCGCTGGGTGGACTTCGGCCTTGGCGCAGGCCATGACGTACGCGGCCGAGGTGCCGAAGAGGGTGGCGCCGGTGAGTTCGGCGATGCGCCACTGCGCGCCGGTCTCGGGGAAGCCGGGGCTTCCGTCGTACAGCACGACCGTGGTGCCTGTGAGGAGGCCGGAGACGAGGAAGTTCCACATCATCCAGCCGGTGGAGGTGTACCAGAAGAAGCGCTCCTCGGGGCCGAGGTCGCAGTGCAGGCCCAGCTGCTTGAAGTGCTCCAGCAGGATGCCGCCCTGGGACTGCACGAGGGCCTTCGGGAGGCCCGTCGTGCCGGAGGAGTAAAGGACCCACAGGGGGTGCTCGAAAGGTACTTGTTCGAAGACCGGTTCCGTGTCGGCGGAGGTGAGCGCGGACCAGTCCACCGCTCCTTCGGGTGCCTCGGTTCCCAGGAGCGGGATGTGGACCACCGCGCGGAGGGTGGGCAGCTCGCGGCGGAGCTCGGCAACGGTGTCCGTGCGGTCGTGTTCCTTGCCGCCGTAGCGGTAGCCGTCGACGGCGAACAGGACGACGGGTTCGACCTGCTGGAAGCGGTCGAGGACGCTGCGGGCGCCGAAATCGGGGGCGCAGGAGGTCCAGACTCCGCCGACGGCCGCGGTGGCGAGGAGGGCGATGGCGGCCTGGGGGATGTTGGGGAGGTAGCCGCTGACGCGGTCTCCCGGGCGTACGCCCAGGGCGCGCAGTTCGGCGGCGAGTGAGCCCACCTGGCGGCGCAGCTCGGACCAGCTCACCGGGGTCTGCTCGTGGGTCTCGTCGACGTAGAGGAGGGCCGGTTCGTCCGCGCGGGAGGGGTCTTCGGCCGTTCGCAGGGCGTGTTCCGCGTAGTTGAGGGCGGCTCCCGGGAACCATTGCGCGCCCGGCATGGAGCGGTCGGCGAGGACTGTTTCGTACGGGGTGGAGAAGCGCACGTCGAACCAGTCGGCGACGGCCTTCCAGAAGGTGTCGAGCTCGTCGACCGACCAGCGGTGCAGCGCCGCGTACCCGCCGTCGGCGGGTGCGCCGTACCGCTCGGCCGCCCAGCTCTGGAAGCGGGTGACGGCGGCGGCGGCGATGCGGGCCGCGTCCGGCTGCCAGAGGGGCGCGGTGTTCGCTGCTGAGGACATGGGGCGGCTCCCGGGCTGTACGCGTGGTGTGCGTGTGTCGCGCGCACGTGCGAAGGGTGTGCGCACGAGGCGACTGACAGGGACGATGCCATGTGATCGTCTTGCGCACCAGGGCGGGCCGCCCACAGTCGCGTATCCGGTCATGTGCGCACACCACGGGTGAACGGCAGTTGAACGCCCCCCGTGTGTGTCCGGCCGGGTGACAGGGTGAGCCGCATGGACGGTCGTGACCTGGTGCGCTCGGTGAAACTGGTCGGCACGATGCAGGGGCTGCGCTTCGCGTGCTCCGCGTGGCGGCGTCTTCGTACGGATGTCTCGGGGCCGCGGCGGCGAGGGGCGGAGCGGGCTCGCGTGCCCGGTGCGCTGACGGATGCGGAGCCTCAGCCGGGTGGCGGGGTGATGCGTTTCGCCCGGTCCGAGCTGCGGGTGATGGTTGCGGCGGGCGGAGCGGTGTTCTGGGGCTGGGACGGGGCGGGTCCCGAGCCCTCGTACGCGCTCGTCGGTGCGTGTCCCGAGCCGGATCCCAGGGCGCAGCTGGAGCCCGACAAGGACGGCGGCTGGCAGGTGGTGTCGGAGCGGCTCACCGTCGCCGTGTCCCGGCACGGCGCGGTCGAGGTCCGTACGCCGGGTGGTGTGGTGCTCCGGCGGGACGCGCCGCCGCGCTGGTGGGAGCCGGTCGAGGGGGGGCCCGCGCGCTGGCTGCAGCGCAGTGAGGTGCCGGCGGACGCGCGGTTCTTCGGTCTCGGCGGGCGGCCGTCGGGGCTCCGGCTGCGGGACGGCACGTACCCCTTGTGGAACTCGGGGCCCGGCGGGAGCTCGGCTGCGGGTGCGGGTGCGGGTGCGGGTGATGAGCCTCTTGCTGTCACCATGCCGGTGCAGGTTGTCGTCTCCGACGCCGGTACTCATCTGGCCTTCCACGACAACACGTGGGAGGGGCGAATGACGCTGCGGGAGGGCGAGGAGGGAGCCGGGTCGGGCCACGACCGGCCGGGCACGAGCGAGCTGCGTATGGATGGCGGGCCGCTGCGCTGCTGGGTGGTGGCCGGGACTCCGGCGCGTGTGCTGCAGGGCTGGGCCGCGCTGACTGGTGCGCCCGCGCTGCCTCCGTCGTGGGCGCTTGGTCCGCAGTACGTCTCGTTCGGGGCCGGCGGCGAGCGGGAGGTGCGGCGCGTCGTCGAAGGGTTCGGGGCGCGGGGGCTGCCTCTGTCCGTGCTGCACCTGGACACGGGCGCCGGCGTGGGCTTGGACGGGGAGGCGTTTCCCGGTCTTCCCGGTCTTCCCGGGCTCGCCGCGGATCTCAGGGAGGCGGGGGTGCGGCTGGTCTCTGTTGTGCGACCCGCGGTGAGGGCCGAGCCGGGAAGCGGGTTGTACGACAGCGGAGCGGCCGCTGGGGCGTTCGTACGGGACGGACAGGGGAACGAGGTGCGCGGGGTTTTCCGGTCCGGGGAGCGCGTGTATCCAGATTTCACCCACCCACGTGCGCGTGCGTGGTGGGGAGCACTGTACGAAGAGCGCCTGGCTCAGGGCTTCTCCGGTGTCTGGCACGAGATGAACGAGCCGACGGCCATCCCTCGCTTCGGTGATCCGACGCTGCCCCGCTCCGCGCGGCACGATCTGGAGGGCAGCGGTGGCGATCACCGGGAGGCCCGCAATGTCTACGGTCTGGGGATGGCGCGTGCCGGTTACGAGGCGTTGCGCGACGGCCGTTCCCAGGAACGGCCGTTTCTCTTCTCGCGTTCCGGTTGGGCCGGCATACAGAGGTACGGCGGTACGTGTTCCGGAGATGTTCCGACGGGCTGGCCGGGGCTGCGTGCCTCGCTCGCTCTGGTGCTGGGTCTCGGGTTGTGCGGGGTGCCGTACTCGGGAACCGATGTCGGCGGGCCGGGCGGCGCGCCATCGCCGGAGCTGTATCTGCGCTGGTTGCAGCTGGGCGCCCAGCTGCCGCTGTTCCGTACCCCTGCGGCTGTCCCGCCGGGTTCCGGGGAACTGCCGGAGTTCGATCCTCAGGTGCTCGGACACGTGAAGGCCGCGCTCGCCGAGCGGGAACGGCTGCGACCGTATTTCGTGACGCTGTCCTATCTGGCCAACCTCACTGGTGCGCCTTATGTGCGTCCCGTGTGGTGGGGCGCGCCTGAGGACCGGGCACTGCGCGACTGTGAGGACGCCTTCCTGCTCGGGGACTGTCTGCTGGTCGCTCCCGTACTGGAGCTCGGCGCGGACCGCAGGGCGGTGCGTCTGCCGCACGGGCGGTGGTACGACACGGCGACCGGCGCGGCGTACGAAGGACAGGGCCAGGTGCTCCTGGAGGCGCCGCTGTCGCGCATCCCCGTGCTGGCCCGGGCCGGCGCCGTGATTCCGGTGCTCGGCGACGACGGGGGGCCGGCTCTGGAGGTGTGGGCGCCTGCTGCCGGTCGTACCGGAGGGGGGCTGCTCGTGAGGGACCTGGGTGACGTGGGTGACGGCCGGGGGCGGGCGGAGGTCGAGCGGTTCACGACGCGGGTGAACGGTGGCCGGGTGGTGGTGGAGCGGGAAGGCGGCGGGGAGGTCGGACTGCCTGTGCACGTGCGGGGCATCTGACCCTGGTACGGGCGGTTCGGGAGGTGCGGGCCGCAGGGGGCGAGGCGGGGCTCGACGCTGGGGGCCCGTACCCGGGAACGGTCAGTCCGCGTGGCAGTAGCTTCCCGTGAACCAGCGGCGTACCGCTTCGGTGTGCAAGGGAAAGGCCAGCTCGGCGTGCGCCCGCAGAAGATGCCAGCCGGTCGTTTCATCGGTGGGAGCGGAAGGCGGCAGATCGGCGACTGCTCGTTCGGGGAGCAGCCCGAAGAGGAGCAGGTGGCTGGCCGCGGAGCTCAGCGCGTCAGCGAGGCGTACCTGTCCCGCCGCCGCTTCGATGCCCGTCTCCTCGCTCAGTTCGCGGACGACCGCGTGGCGCCAGTCCTCGCCGTGGTCGATGAAGCCGCCGGGGAGCGCGATGCCGCCGAGCCGCGGCTCGATGGCACGGGTGATGACGACGAGTCCGCCGCCCTGTTCGTCGCGTACGGGAAGCAGGGCGACGGCGACGGGCAGCGGGTTGCGATAGGCCGTGTCACCGCAGGCGGCGCATGTGCGGGGCCACTCACCGGCCGGCTGGTAGGGCGCTCCGCAGCTGGAGCAGTGGGAGTCCCTGACGGGCTTCTTCGTGGTTGCGGACACGCGCGGACTGTATCGGATCGCCCTTCCCTCAGCAGGCGTTGACCTGATAGATGGAAGGCCCATGACACGACTTGCCTCCGCAGTGCGCGTTCTGGCCGCCGCCGTCGCCCTTCTGGCCGTCACAACGGCCCCCTCCACGGCGACGCAGGCGAAGCCCGAACCGAAAGCCCCCAGGGAGTTCGTGTCCCTGCGGTCCGTGGACCCGACGATCATTCAGGAGATGCGCTACACGACGGCGCACAATTTCGTGGGCGTTCCCGTGGACGGCTACCGCCAGCCGGTCTGCATCCTCACCAGGCCCGCCGCGAACGCCCTGCACAAGGCGCAGACGAAGCTGCTGCGGCGCGGCTATTCGCTCAAGGTGTACGACTGCTACCGGCCGCAGCGGGCGGTGGACCACTTCGTACGGTGGGCGAAGGACCTCGACGACGAGGCCATGAAGGCGGAGTTCTATCCGCATGTCGACAAGTCGCGGCTGTTCGCTGATGGTTACATCGCCGAGAAGTCGGGGCACAGCCGGGGCAGCACCGTAGACCTGACGCTCCTGAAGCTTCCAGCGAAGGACACCAGGCCGTACGTTCCCGGGGAACAACTCGTACCGTGCTACGCGCCCAAGGCTGAGCGGTTCCCTGACAATTCAGTCGACATGGGGACCGGATACGACTGCTTCGACACGCTGTCCCACACGGAGGACCCGCGTGTCCAGGGCGCCCAGCGCGCCAACCGGAAGTTGCTGAAAGGGCTGCTCTCCGAACTCGGATTCGTGAATCTCGCCGAGGAGTGGTGGCACTTCACGTACAAGCCCGAGCCCTTCCCGGACACGTACTTCGACTTCCCCGTCGCCCGCCGGTCGGTCGCCGGCCACTGAGGCGTATGCGGCTCCCCCGGAGGTGCGGGCGACCGGGGCCACCCCCGTGGGTCCCGGCCGCCCGCACCTTTCCTCCCTACGGACGCGGTACGGCCGTATCCGGTTCTCCGCCGAGCCATTACCGTGCGCACATGGAGCAGCGGACTTTCGATTCGTACGAAGAATTCTGGCCCTACTACGTCGCGATGCACTCCAGGGCCGCGACCCGCTGGGTGCATCTCACGGGAACGCTCACCGGCCTCGCGGTCAGCGTCTACGGCCTGGCGCGCGGGCGGATTCGTTACGCCGCCGCGCTGCCGCTCATCGGGTACGGCGCCGCCTGGCCCGCGCACTTCCTGATCGAGAAGAACAATCCCGCCACGTTCGGGCACCCGGCATGGTCGCTGCGCGGCGACGTGCAGATGATCCGGATGATGCTGGCGGGCCGTGACGGGGAGCTCGCGGAGACCGCCGCCAAGTGGCTCGCGGAGAACCGCTGACGCCGGTTGGCTGCCTTGGCGGTTCCGGCCTGCGGTTGCTGTCCGCGACCTTGACGCTCCATCACCACCGGTGAACACTTCCCGTTGTCAGTCGGCGTCGCCGTACGACGGCTCCCGGGAGCGCGGGGAAGTCTGCTCCCAGGTCCCCCCTGTCGCGGTTCAGGGGCCTCCCCCACGGGCGATCGCGCCGACTCGGCATGCTCGTGCAGCACGCCGGACGGGGAACGGGATCCCCGCCTCCGGCTCAGCAGCCATGGGAAACGCACCGCTGCACTTCAGAACCGGGGCCCCGGCCCCGGGCGAGGGCCTAGGAGCCGCCATGAGCAACGGCGACATATTTGTCGGTGAGGTCATCGGCACCGCCATCCTGATTCTCTTCGGCGCCGGTGTGTGCGCCGCCGTCACCCTCAACCACTCGAAGGCGAAGGCCTCGGGGTGGATTGTCATCTCCTTCGGATGGGGCATGGCCGTGCTGGCCGGGGCGTACACCGCCGCCCCGCTGTCCGGCGGGCATCTCAACCCCGCGGTGACCGTGGGCATCGCCGTGGACACCGGCGAGTGGGGCAAGGTCTGGGTCTACGTCCTCGGGCAGATGGCCGGCGCGACGACCGGGGCCGTACTCGCGTATCTCGTGTACTACGCCCAGTTCGCAGCCAACAAAGACACGGAAACGGCGCTTCCGACGCTGGGGATCTTCTCCACCATCCCGGAGATCCGCAGCCCCGTCGCCAACCTCGTCACCGAGATCATCGCGACGGTCGGCCTGGTGCTGCCCGTCCTGGCGTTCGGGATGACCAAGGGGCTCGGCGAGTCCGGGACGCAGGTGCTGATCGTGGCCCTCCTGGTCGTCGGTATCGGTCTCTCGCTCGGCGGGCCCACGGGGTACGCGATCAACCCGGCCCGCGACTTGGGGCCGCGCATCGTCCACGCCGTACTACCGATCCCGAACAAGGGGACGTCCGACTGGGGTTACGCCTGGGTGCCTGTCGCCGGACCGCTGATCGGCGGGGCCTTGTCGGGTCTGATCTACAACGCGGCCTTCTGAGCGGTGAGCACGGCGCACGGGAACTGAGCAGGCACATTGAGCACGGGACATTGAGCGCTTTCAGTCGAGTTCGGACGAGGGGACGTCATGACGGAACAAGCCGGGCAAGCCGAGAAGTACGTCGCCGCCATCGACCAGGGCACCACCTCCAGCCGCTGCATCATCTTCGATCACAGCGGTGCCATCGTCGCCATGGACCAGCGTGAGCACCGCCAGATCTTCCCCAAGCCGGGATGGGTGGAGCACGACGCGACCGAGATCTGGTCGAAGGTGCAGGCCGTGGTCGCGGGCGCGCTGGCGAGGGCCGGCCTGCGCGCCGGGCAGCTCAGCGCTCTGGGCATCACCAACCAGCGTGAGACGACGGTGCTGTGGGACCGGGCGACGGGCAAGCCGGTGCACAACGCGATCGTCTGGCAGGACACGCGTACCGCCGCCCTGTGCCACGAGCTGGGCGGCACGGACGGGCCGGACCGCTTCCGGGAGGCCACCGGCCTGCCGCTCGCCAGCTACTTCTCCGGCCCCAAGGCCGCCTGGCTGCTCGACAACGTGCCCGGGTTGCGCAACCGCGCGGAGCGGGGCGAGATCGCCTTCGGGACCATCGACTCGTGGTTGATCTGGAATCTCACCGGCGGCACGGAAGGCGGCGTACACGTCACGGATGTGACGAACGCCGGGCGCACCATGCTGATGAACCTGCGGACGCTCCAGTGGGACCCGGCGATCCTCTCCGCGATGAACGTCCCAGAGGCCGTGCTGCCGGAGATCAAGTCGTCGGCGGAGGTGTACGGGACGGCTGTGGGGCAGCTCTCGGGCGTGCCCGTGGCCTCGGCTCTCGGCGACCAGCAGGCGGCCGTGTTCGGGCAGGCCTGTTACGACGTGGGCACGGCGAAGAACACGTACGGGACGGGCAGCTTCCTGCTTCTCAACACCGGTAACCGACCCGTTGCTTCGAAGAACGGGCTGCTGACCACCATGGGGTACAAGATCGGCAGTGAGGCGCCGGTCTACTGCCTGGAGGGGTCGATCGCGATCACGGGGGCGCTGGTCCAGTGGTTCAGGGACCAGCTCGGGATCATCCGTTCCGCGGACGAGATCGAGACGCTCGCGGGAAGCGTCGAAAACAACGGCGGGGCGTACATAGTGCCCGCCTTCTCCGGGCTGTACGCGCCCTACTGGCGTTCCGACGCCCGGGGCGTGGTCACCGGCCTCACCCGGTACGTCACCAAGGCTCACCTTGCGCGGGCGGTCTTGGAGGCCACCAGCTGGCAGACGAGGGAGGTCGTCGACGCGATGTACCAGGACTCCGGGGTCGCCATCACCACGCTCAAGGTGGACGGCGGCATGACGAAGAACAATCTGCTGATGCAGCACCAGGCCAATGTTCTGGGCGTTCCTGTCATCCGGCCGAAGGTGTCCGAGACGACCTGTCTGGGCGCGGCGTACGCCGCCGGGCTGGCGACCGGTGTGTGGTCGGACCTGGACGAGCTGAAGTCACACTGGCAGCAGGATGTCGAATGGACCCCGCGGATGGAGGCGCAGGAGCGCGACCGGGAGTACCACAACTGGCGCAAGGCCGTGGAGCGGAGCTTCGGCTGGGACGAGGAAGGCAGCCAGGGCTGATCGAGCCGGCGCCACCCCTGTGACCGCGGCCCGTACCCCTGTCGGTGGGGGTGCGGGCCGCTCTGCGCTCCCGGGCGTTCCCGGGAACGGCTCAGGTGGACGCCGTCTGGCGCCGGTCCGCGGAGCGGGCCAGTGCGTGCTCGACCACCGCTATGAGCACTCCCTTGACCGTCTCGCGGTCGCGCGCGTCGCACGTCAGCAGTGGCACGCCCTCGTCGAGGTCGAGTGCCGCGCGTACCGTATCCGCCGGATAGCGGTCGGCGCCTTCGAAGCAGTTCACGGCGACGGCGAAGGGGATGCCCCTGCGCTCGAAGTAGTCGATGCCGGCGAAGCAGTCCTCGAGGCGGCGGGTGTCGGCGAGCACGACAGCACCCAGTGCCCCCTGTGCCAGCTCGTCCCAGAGGAACCAGAACCGGTCCTGGCCGGGCGTACCGAAGAGGTACAGCACCAGGTCCTCCCGGAGCGTGATCCGCCCGAAGTCCATGGCGACAGTGGTGGTGTTCTTGCTCTCGACGCCTTCGGTGTCGTCGACCGGGCGCCCTGCCTCGGTGAGCGCCTCCTCCGTGCGCAGCGGCCTGATCTCGCTGACCGCGCCCACCAGGGTGGTCTTGCCCACCCCGAAGCCACCCGCGACGAGGATTTTGAGCACTACCGGTTCGACCAGCCGCTTCTTGCGGCTAGAGCGCCCGAAGACCATTGATTACCTCGCGAAGGATGCTCTCGTCCGGCAGCTCGGCCGGAGGGACTGGTCGGGTCACGTGTACCAGCTCGTCCTCGACGAGGTCGCCGACGAGAACTCTGACCACCCCCACGGGGAGGTCGAGGCCCGCGGCGAGCTCGGCGATCGACTGCGGCGTCTCGCTGCACAGTTCGACGATCTCGACGTGCTCGGGCGCGAGGGTCTGGTCGCGCCCTGGGTCGTCGGCCGCCGCTTCGGGGACGACCAGCGCGATCAGGTCGAGCCGGTGCCGGCTCGCACTGCTCGTCCGGCCGCGCGTCATCGCGTACGGGCGTACTACTGGGCCCGCGTCGTCGTCGAACCAGTGCGGCGGTCTCTGCCGGGCTGCTTCGTTCATCTCAGCCCACTCACCCTCCGGCGGCCAGACCGGAGCGTGGCGCCGTCGTCAGGTGGACGCCGACGCGCTTGACCATCAGCGTCATCTCGTACGCCACCTGTCCGACATCGGAGTCGGAGTCGGAGAGCACCGCGAGGCAGCTTCCGTCACCCGCCGCCGTGACGAACAGGAAGGCGTCGTCCAGCTCCACCACGGTCTGCCGGACCCGGCCGGCGTCGAAGTGCCGGCCGACGCCCTTGGCGAGGCTGTGGAAGCCGGAGGCGACGGCGGCGAGGTGTTCGCCGTCCTCACGCGTCAGGTCCCTCGAAGTACCGGTCGCAAGCCCGTCGCTGGAGAGCACCAGGGCCTTTCGGATGCTGCCGACGCGGTCGACGAGCTCGTCGAGGAGCCAGTTGAGCTCTCCCGAGCCGCGGCCGGTGGTGTCGTGTGCTGTGGCGTTCGGTGCGGTCATCGACCGTCCCCCTCTGGTGTGGTTCCTGGTGCTGTGCCGCCGGGCCCCGGCTCGTCCTCGGCGTTCTGCCGGCGGCCGCGTTGCCAGCCGCGCTGGAGCGAAGCCATACGGCTGCGCACTTCCTCCGCCTCGCGCTGGGCCTCCTGCTCGGTGGCCGGTCCGTCGTTGGCGGGTTCGGTACGGCCGGTGGCCGCGTCGCGCAACTGCGGGGCGAGACTGGCCTGGCGGACACGGCGGGGCAGTCCGCCCAGCGGGAGGCCGTCGGCCTCGTCCGCGGGGGCGGGTTCCCTTGCGGGTGGTGCGTGGGGCGCGATGCATGCTGCTTCGGACGGTGCTGGAGGTGGGGTGGGGGTGCGTCCGCGGCCGCTGACACGGCGCCCATTGTCGGCGACCAGGGTCGGCGCGTTACGGCGGGGCAGCGGAACGAGGCCACCGGGACGGACGCTCTCGCCACTCTCGGGAACGTGGTCGGACGCCTGCTGGTGCTGCTCACCGGCGGCTTCACGTGACCGTTCGCGGGAGCGTTCCCGGGAACGATCGCGAGCCTGGAACAGTCCGCCCCGTTCGCTCTCCGCGTCGTCGATGCCCGTGAGGCCGACGAGCGGTGCCTCCTCGAGACCCAGTGCGCCCAGTGGCGGCTCGAGTTCGACGGGCCCGTCCAGGACAGCCTGAGCGGCGAGTTCGGCGGGCAGGCGGGAGAGCGTCGTCAGGGACCTGCGGCGTCCCCCCTGGCCCGCTTCCCCGATGCCGCGTTCGCCTGCGGAGTGCTTACGGTCGAGCCGGAAGCCGGTTCCGTTCGTTTCGGGCGCGTCCGTCAGGAGAGCGGCCGGAATGAAGACGACCGCGGTGGTTCCGCCGTACGGCGACTGCTGGAGAGAGACGCGGACGTTCTGCCGCTGGGCGAGCCGGCTGACCACGAACAGGCCGAGCCGGTCCGTGTCCGACAGCTCGAACTCCGGGGTCTCGGCGAGCCGCAGATTGGCGTCGAGAAGGGCCTCGGGCGTCATGCCGAGGCCCCGGTCGTGGATTTCGAGGGTGAAGCCGTTGGCGACCCGCTCGCCGTGCACGTGTACGGCGGTGTGCGGGGGTGAGAACACCGTGGCGTTCTCCAGCAGTTCGGCGATCAGGTGGGTGACATCGGCCACCGCGGGGCCGCCGACGCCGATGCGCGCCAGGCGACGTACCTCGATGCGCTCGTAGTCCTCGACCTCGGCGACGGCTGCCCGTACGACGTCCATGAGCTGCACAGGCTTGCGCCACTGCCGGGACGGGGCCGCGCCCGACAGGATGACCAGGCCCTCCGCGTGGCGGCGCATGCGCGTGGTCAGGTGGTCGAGTCGGAACAGGTCGGCGAGCTCGTCGGTGTCCTCGGTGCGGCGTTCCATGGTGTCGAGGAGCGTGAGCTGGCGGTGGAGCAGGACCTGGTTGCGCCGGGCCAGGTTGACGAAGACCTCGGAGACGCCGCGGCGCATGTCGGCCTGCTTGACGGCCGATTCGACGGCGGCACGCTGAAGAGTGTTGAGGGCCTGGCCGACCTGGCCGATCTCGTTCTTCTCGTACTCCAGGCGAGGGGCTTCGGTCTCCACGTCGACCTCCTCGCCCGCGGCGAGCCTGCGCATGACGCTGGGCAGCCGGACCCCGGAGACCTCGTGGGCCTCCTTGCGGAGACGAGAGAGGTCGCGGATGAGGCTGCGGCCGATCCGTACGGACAGGACGAGCGAGACGATCAGGGCGAGGAAGCCGAGTATGCCGGCGGCGCCCGCCTTGATGAGAACTCCGAAGGCGACGGGCTCGACGCTGTCGTGGTAACGCTCGCCCGCTTCCTTGCCCTCGCGGGCGAGGTGGTCGAGCACGCCGGCCGCGGCCTCGTTCCAGCTCTTGGCTGTGATGCCGCGCGGGCTCTTGGTGGCGCCCGCGGTGATGAGTTGTTCCTCGGCGGTGCGCAGCGGCTCGGTGGCCGGGCTGTCCCAGTAGTCCGCGAACGCGTCGCGCTCGGTCGTGGGGAGCATTTCGAGGTTGACGTCGTACAGGAGCTCGCGATTCGCCGCAAGGGCCGAGATTTCGCGGAGCTCAGGCGCGTCGAACTGGCGGGCGACGAGGCCGGATGCGACGAGCGCGTCCCCGCGGGAGAGCATTTCGCGGGCGCGGGTGATGCCGATCAGGGCGCGCCCCTGCTTGTCCATCTCCACGTCCTCGAGGGCGTGGAGGGTCGTGAGGAACGAGTAGCAGGGGTCGATGAGCCGGTTGTAGCGGTCGAGTGCCTGGCGCCTGGTGACGGTGCTGTTCTCCACGGAACCGCGCAGCGCCTCGATGCCCTCGAACGCTTCGAGGAGGGAGGCCAGGCGCTTCGCCGCCGAGGGGCGCAGGTCGTCGCGTACACCTGAGTCCTGTGCGCGGGCCTTGACGCGGGCGACGGCATCGTCGGTGGCGGTGCGCTCGCGGCGGAGCGTGGCGAGCGCGTCGGATGCGCGGGGGTCCGCCAGGTAGATCAGCGTCTGCCGGCGCTCGCGCTGGATGACCTCGACCGTGTCGTCGATGGGGTGACCCATTTTTTCGACGATGTAGGCGACATCCAGCAACTGGTTGGCCTCGCGGCCGGTGAGCACGGTGGCGAATCCCCACAGCAGACTGAGGGACACGAGCGGCACCAGCAGCAACGCCACGATCTTCCTGCGGATGGACTTTCCGCGAAAGCGCATGGCCTCCCCCAGCTCGTCCCCCGCCGGGCGGAGGTGGTGTTCGTCAATAAACGGCGTGAGCCTACTACTGCCACTCGCGCAACTCGAAGGCATGTCCGGGCGATTTTCAGCCTTCCCGGGGTGCGTTGATCATGAGTTGTCGTGCAATTCCGGGAGTTGGCGGGCAGCGCTGTGCCAAAGGACACCTGCGTGTACGCCTGTCACCCTCTCGGGGCAGATGGCTGGAATCGTTCGTTCCGCGGGAATGTTCACAGCCTGCCATTCGTCCTGCTCTACGGGGAGCGGACCGGATGGGGCCGTACGTGTCAGATTCGGACCGTCGGGGACGGCGTAAAAGGGCGCAAGGCGGGCAGCCACTCGTGAAGGCCGATGTTCCGGGCCCGAGTTGAGAGGCAACGCCAGGCGGCGGCGGTGGGGAGTGAAGGTTCGATGGACACGGAAGAGCGCCGTACGGCGTCGTCCGCGGCGCACTTGGCGTTCGAGGTCGCTGAGGGCCCCCGAGAGTTCGAGGCGGCCGGGGCTGGGCGGCAGTTGTGGGTCGAGGAGCCGGCGGTACGGCCACGGTTGCCCGATCCGGTCCGTACAGCCGCCGTCCGTGCCGTCATCATCACCTCGCTGACGATAATTCAGGCGATGGTGGCCTACCTGTGCACGCTGGCGGGGTCCTGGCTGGCGTTCCCGATGGTGCTGAGCAGCGTGGGCAGCACGGTGGTCGCGACCTGGGGTGTTCTGGACGTGTGGGTCACCCGACAGGTGTGGAACCAGCGCAATGGCGTGGTGTCCGTTCCTAGCAGTACAGCGCGCCAACTACGCCGCGAGCGTCGCAAGGCACGCCGGGCGGCCCGCAGGACCGCCCGGACACGGCAACGGGACGAACGGAGCCGGAGGAGCTCGGGCCGGCTCTCCCAGGCCTGAGGCCCCTCCGAGCCTGACCAAACCGTCCGAGCCCGACCGGACCGTCCGAGCCCGACCTGTCGGCCCGCCTGCGCAGGCCCGCCAGGCCGCGCGTTGTGTTCGCGTTACTCCGCCGGCGTCGGCGTGCGCTTGAACATCCGCGTCGCCGTGATCTCGCCGTGCACCGTCTCGCCATCGGGGTCCTGTTGCGGAAGTCCCGGCCGCAAGTGCTCTTCCACGCTGATGTACTTGAGCCCTGCCCGCAGGTCGGCGTCATTGCGCAGCCGGATGACCAGCGGGAACTCCGCGAGCGCGGTCGTGTCGAACAGCCCCGTCGTGTAGAGGAGCTGCACACCGAGAGCGTCGGACACGGCTCGCTGGAGCTCCAGCAGATACGTGGCGTTGGCACGGCCGATGGGGTTGTCGAGGAACAGCGTGCCCGCGTGCCGGTGCTTGTCACGGCCTCGGTCGTTGCTGCGCAGCGCGGCCATCGTGCAGTACAGCGCGATCGCGGCCGTGAGCAGCTGGCCGCCCGAGAAGACGTCGCCCATCTGCCCGACCGGCACCCGCTCGGCGCGCAGTACGGCGTCCGGCTTGAGGATCTCGACCGAGATGCCCTTCGGCTGGAGCGCGGCCTGAACACCCCTCAGCAGCAGTGACATTCCGTCCCTGCGCAGGTCGGAGTTCTTCTTGAGTGCGGCGCTGGTCGCCTCGTCGATGACCTGGCCGAGCCGCTCGACGAGCGTCGCCTGGTCCGGCTCCTCGAAGCGGATCCGCAGGAATTCCTGCCCGGACCATTCCCCGAGCCCTTCCGGCAGCTGGGAGAGCCGCTGGGCCGAGCGGAGTGTGGCCAGGGCCGACTCGACGAGACCCCGGAG
The DNA here is from genome assembly GCF_053646035.1 of Streptomyces sp. NPDC055287. Classification (NCBI taxonomy): domain Bacteria; kingdom Bacillati; phylum Actinomycetota; class Actinomycetes; order Kitasatosporales; family Streptomycetaceae; genus Streptomyces; species Streptomyces sp. NPDC055287. Next base: position 18,882 of record NZ_JBSHNE010000040.1, read on the forward strand.
CCGGTCGACGATGCTGTCGCGGTTGCGCTCCAGCTGCGCCAGCTCGTCGGTCAGCACCCGCAGCCGGGGCTCGAACGCCGCCGCCCACGCCGCCGCGTGCTCGGGCAGCGAGGCGGCCGGCAGCTCGCGGATCTGCTGGCGGGCGGGGGTGCGTACCTGCTCGTACCGCGTGGAGTTGGCATGCCGTACGAGTACATCGCTCGCCTCGCGCACCGATGCCTCGGCACCGGACAGGTCGGACGCGCACCCGCGCAGCAGCCGGCGGGACTCGACGGCGGACTGCCGCGCCTCCTCCAGGGTGCCCGGATACGGATCGGGCTCCTGGGCCCCCTCGTCTTCCTGCTGGTGGTCCCTGAGCAGGTCGCGCAGCAGCGCCGCCGTCTCGTCGAAACCGCCCGCCGCGTCCTCGGCCGCGCGGTGTGCCCGCAGCAGTTCGGCGTGAGCGGCGCGGGCGGAGTCCAGCGCGTCGGTGCGGGAGGCGAGTTCGGACGTGGCCGTGCGCAGGAGCGTCTGCGCGTGTTCCGCGTCGGCGGGCACGAGGTCGTCGGGCAGCTCGGTGTGCGCCGTGCCGTCCTCCGGGGCGAGGCGCTCGGCCTCGCCGCGGAGCCTGCCGAGCTGCTCGCTCGCGGTGGAGGCCCTGGACTCCAGCATCTGTACGAGTGATTCGGCGCGGGCGACGGCGGCCTGACGGGACGGGCCGTCGGCGCCGTCCGTGCCTTCCAGCATGAGGGCGGCCCGGGTGCGGACCTTGTTGCTGAGCCGGTTGAGTTCGGCGAGGGCGGCGCTCTCGTCGCTCTCCGCCCTGGCCTGCTCGGCGCGCAGGTCGGCGCCGACGCCGACCTTCTCGTACAGCTGGGAGGCAGCGCGGTAGGCCTCGCGCAGCGCCGGCAGCGCGACGCGCGGTGCGTCCTGGTCCGGCTCGGGCAGTGTCTCGGGCGCGCCGGCGATCTCGGCCCGCTCGGCGCGCAGGGTGCGCGCGGTCCGGTGGGCGTCGTCGGCGGCGCGCTGGGCGGCGCGGCGGTCCTCGTCGGCCGCCTTGGCGTGCTCCAGACAGACCGTCGCCCTGGCCTCCAGCTCCGCTGCCTCATCGGTCAGTTCGCGTACCTTGACCAGCCAGCCGGCGCGTTCGCGCAGGCGGTACGCGAGGCCCGCGAGGGCATCGGCCACGCGACGGGCACGCTGGGCGGCGTCCTGCCGCTCGTCCCTGATGCGGGCGGCGTCGGCCGCGGCCTCGTCGGCCTCGGCCCGTACCGTGCGGGCCTCGGCGAGCACGGCTTCGGCTGCCTCGGCCGCCGCACCTGCCGTCCTGGCCGTCTCCTCCAGCTCGGCCAGCATGCCGGGCGGGCAGTCGGCACGCCAGGAACCGAGACGGGCCGCGAGCGTGCGGTCTCCCGTCAGCCGGGCCGCGAGCCTGCGGATCTCCTCGTCGCGGGCGGTCGCCCTGGCGCGCAGCGCCTGACGCTCCTCGTCGGCCGCGTGCTCGTCGTGCATCGCCGGGTTCGGCGGTACGAGGAAGACGTCGGCGCGGCCGGACGGGGCGTCGCCCGGAGCCGGGACGGGCGCGAGGAGTGCGGCGGCGGTGCCGACGGCGACGGCCGAGCGGGGCAGCAGCGCGGCGCCGGCGAGTGCCTCGCGGGCTCTGACGTGCGCGTCGGGGTCGGTGATGACGACGCCGTCGACGAGTTCGGGCCGGGCGGCGAGCACGGCCGCGTGGTCGGCGGGGTCGACGGCCTGCGCGAGGTAACGCCAGCCCGGCAGCGCGGGGATGCCGTGTTCGCCGAGGAACTCGACGGTGGCCAGAACGTCGGGGCCGGGGGGCAGCAGCCCGCCGTCGCCGAGCGCGCCGAGGATGCGCGCGTCGTCGGCGGCGGCGGTACGCAGCTCGAAGAGCTGTCGTTCGGCGGACGTGATGCCCTGGTCGAGGAGGACGAGGAGATCCTCGGCGTTACGGTCCAGCTCCTCGACGGTGAGCGGTCCTCCGGCGGAACGCCGGCGGGAGCGGACGGAGTGCGCGGATGCGGCGGGGCGGCCGAAGGCATCCGTGCGGGCGGCGGTGCCGGTGGCAGCGCCGTCGGCCGTATCACGTCGGCCGGCTGCGTCACGGTCTCCGGTCGCGCCTCGGTCGGTGTTCGCGTCTCCGGGCCCGTCCATAGGCCGGTCGTCCGCCAGGCGGTCCCCGGCGCCGTCGTCGGTCCACGTCGCGTCGTCGCCGGCCCGAGTGGATGCGCCGTGGTCAGCGCCCGCTTCCGGCCCGGTGGGGCCGTCGGCCGGGTCCCCGACAGTGCCGTGTACTCCTTGCCGCGGCGGACGGCCGTCGGCGCCCACGGCTCGCGCCGCCGCCCTGCTGTCCGTCGCGCCCGCGCCCCGGCGGGGCTGCGGTACGCCCTTGCCGGCGGTCGGAACGGCCGATGGCAGACTGAGCAGTTCCGACAGGCGGTCCTCCGCCGCCAGCGACTCCGCCGCTCGGCGCTCCGCCTCGTACGCGTGCTCAGCGCTCTGTGCGGCGTCCGCCGCGCGGGCCGCCCCCAGTTCGGCGCGGGCCTCGGCGCCTGCGGCCTCCTTCGCCCGGTTGGCCGTCGCACCGGCGGCTTCGCGCGCCGTGTCCCAGGCGGCGACCGCCGTCTTCTCCGCGTCGGTCGCGGCCAGCGCGGCGCGGGCGGGGTCGGCGTCCGGGGCCGTGTCGTCGAGCCATCCGGCGCGTACCGCCTCCGCCGTCTCCTGTTCCACCTCGGTGAGTCGCTGGCGCAGGTGTCCGGCCTCGCTGCGGGCACGCTGTGCCTGGGTCGCGGCCGTGGTGGCGTCGCGGTGCGCCGCCTCGCCCGCCTCCTGGAGGGCGGCAGAGCGCTCTTCCTCCTCGGCGGCGACGCGCTCGCCGTCCTCTGCCGCCGCGTGCAGTGCCCGTACGAGCTCACCGGCGGCCGTGGCACGGGCCGCCAGCGCCGGGGCGGCGTCCCGCTCGGCCTCGCGGATGGCGACGGCCACCCGCGCGGCGCGGTCCGCGGCGGCGCGGTGGCGCAGTACGGCCTCGGCGGCCTGCCAGGCGGCGTGCAGCGTGCGGGCGTCGGCGAGCTCGCGGCGCTGCGCTCCCGCCGCCTTCTCGGCGGCGGCGAGGGCCAGCGAGGCGTGCCGGTAGGCGAGTTCACTGGCGATCAGGGAACTGCGGCTGCGCGCCTGCTCGGCCTCGGTGACGATGTGCGCCGTGGCGGTGACCTGCTGGGCGAGCTCGGCGGTACGGGCGCGCTCCTCGCCGGCCCGGGCGGAGAGCCTGCGGGCCAGCGTACGGGTCCTGCGCTCGGCGCCCGCGTGGACGTCGCGGGCGCGCACGCGCGTCTCGGCGGCGTCGACGATGCGGCCTAGCAGGTCGACGGAGCCTGCCGTGAATTCCCGCTCGGCGGTGAGTTCGGCCCGGCGGCCGAGCTTGTTGCCGAAGCCGTGGACGAGGTCGGCGAGGCCGTCGGTGTCCCGGGTGTCGGTGACGGCGCGCAGCAGCAGGTCGGTGAAGTCGGAGTCCTTCTTGACCGCGAAGAGGCCGGCCGCCTCGCCCTCGTCGGCGTTCATCTCCCGCTGGTAGCGGAAGAGTTCCGGGTCGAGTCCGAGGTCGCCGAGGTGCTCGTTCCAGCGGTCGTGGATCTCTTCCCAGTGGATGTCGAGATGCGGGTATGCCTTGCCCGCGTCGGTGATCGCGTCGCGGAAGCCCTTCATCGTGCGGCGACGGCCCTGCGCGCCCGACACCCCCTCGCCGTACGGACGGACGGCGGTAGACTCCGCGACCGGCAGCGAGTCGAGGCTGAGTCCGGGGCCCGGCCGGAAGGAGTACCAGGCCTCGGCGAACTTCCGCGGGTCGTTGGACACCTGCCGTCCGCGCCACTCGCTCACCTTGCCGACGACCACGCACTCGCCGGTCCTGGTGTGCTGCCACTCCAGCGCGACGTGGCCGCAGTCGTCAGCGAGCAGGAACTTGCGCAGTACGCCGGAACTCGCGCCGCCGAGCGTGTTCCGGTGACCCGGCAGCATCACCGAGAAGATCAGCTTGAGCAGGACGGACTTGCCGCCGCCGTTCTCCAGGAAGAGCACGCCGGCGGGCGCGGGCCGGCGCGGCGGGCCGACCGGCTCCTCCTGGAAGAACTCCGCCTGTGTGGGGGCGGGGTTGGGCACGGGCTCGCCGACTCCGCGCAGGTCAAGCACGGTGTCGGCGTAGCGCGCACCGGCGGGCCCGATGGAGTAGAGGCGGACCCGGGACAACTCGTACATGGCGGCGGACTCTCGTCGTAAGTCGTGAAGCGGCAGGTGTTCGGCGGCCGGCCGGTCGGACCGTCGACTCTCCGTCGACGCCGGCCGGCCGGGGGTCAGGCGTGGAAGGGCAGGCCGGCCTCGGCGGTCAGTTCGAGGTCGTCGGCGTCCGACGGCGGCACGAGCGTCGCGCTGCCGTCGGTCACCGGCACCACGCCCAGTTCCAGCAGCTCGGCCATGGCGGCGCTGCCCGCCATGTCGCGGACCTGCAACTGGTAGCGGGCGGTGGTGCGGTAAGCCCCTCCGGCGTCGTCGCCCGTGCGGTGCAGGAAGCCGGAGTCGGTGAGGAAGGCGACCGCCTTGCCGACGATGCCGGTGGTGGAACCGGCCAGCCGTCGCGCGTCCTTGGTGGCACCGGTCGCGCTGCGGCGGGCGTAGATCCTCCAGGCGGCTTCGAGGCCGGGAGCCTCGGTGGCCGGGTCGGTGTTCTCGCCCTGCTCGTCGGCGTGCTCCTCCAGGCGGCGGCAGGCCTGGCGGACGAAAGCGTCGACGCCGTTGACCGTTATGCGACCGATGTACCCGTCGTCGGCGAGGTCTTCGGGGCGGGGGAAGGCCAGCGCGGCGACGGCGAGGTGGGCGAGGCCGTGCAGGAACCGGTCGGCGGAGTCGGCGGAGGCCCGGCGGGCGTAGTCGCCCATGCGTACGGCGAAGACCGAGTCCTCTCCGGCGGAGACGGCCATGCCGGCACGTGGGGAGACTTCGAGGACGATCAGCCCGAGGCCGGTCGCGACGGCGTCGGCGAGCCGGGCGAAGGCGGGTTCTTCGCGGTACCGGCGGAGGAGGTCGGCGTACTCCATGTCGCGGGCGGGCAGCAGCTTGGGCTGCAGCCCGAAGGACACGAGGCGGGCGGCGTCGGCCGCGTCGGCGGGTGTGACGGGGTGCGTGACGGCGCCGTGCGCGGCAGGAGAGGGGGCGGTCGCGGGCGCCCCGCCGGGGGCGGCCGCGGAGGCCGTTTCGTCTGCGACGGCGGCGTCGCCGACGGCTCGCCCGCCCCACGCGTCGGCGTGCTCTGCGCGGTGGTCGCTCACGACTGCTGCTCCTCGGTACGGAAGTCTTGGGTTTCGGGTGGGGACGGCATGGCGCGCCCTGGGTCCGGCGCACCGGGAGTTCCGGTTACGGCGCTGTGGGCGCCGCCCGCCGGCTGCCCGTGCGGTGTCCGGCGCAGCGGCGACACGTGGTCGAGCCGTGTCCGGCGGCTCGGCGCGTCGGGGCGCGGTGCGCACCGGAGCGGCGCTTCATCGTGCGGTGCGCGGCCAGTGAGCGCGCGCCCGAGCGGGGCGCGTGCGCGCAGCACGCGACCACACGGAGCGGCCCTGCACGGTTCGTGGCCGTACGACGCACGCTCGCGCCGGGCCGGCGAGCGGCCGTACAGCGCATGCCCGTACGGCGCGTGTCCGCACAGCACGCGCTCGCGCGGTACGAAGCCGCACAGCCCGTGGCGGCGCAGCGCGTGTACGTACGTCGCCTCCGCCCACGGCGCGCGACCGGCGGGCCGTGCCGTCGCGGGCCGCCCGGAACCGCCCGCGGCCAGTGTCGCCAAGGCCGGCTGCCGTGCCATCGCCGTGACGGACCTGCCAGGTACGGAGACGTCGGCGCCGTAAGCGCCGCTATCGGCGTGGTGTCTCGTCGTCATGCCGCCTCCGTCCGGTCCGCGGTCATCCCGGCGGCATCCAGCAGCGCCATGCCCACTATCAGGTCGGCGCCGCCGAATTCCGGGTCGTCGAGCTCGGTGCCGTCGTCCACCGCGAACAGCAGGCGCTTCTCACCCTGCCGGTAGGCCGTGCCGACCGGCGGGCTCGCCGCGTGGACCGCGAGGAGTGCGACGAGGTACGGCAGCTCGGGGTCGCGGCGCCGCGCGTCGGCCAGCAGCCCCGAGAGCCTGCGCGGCGCGTCGTGCGGCAGGTCGAGGAGCTCCATGGCGTTCGCCAGCTGCTCCTCGCTGAACCGGCTGTCGTCGGGCGTGGCGATCAGGTCCGGCTCCGGCATCTCGGCGCCCAGGTGCTCCCGCTCAACCGGCGGGGTCAGCAGTATGTCGACCAGGTCCCCGACGCGTACCGACACGGGGGTGCGCAGGCCGGTGCCGTGCGCGAAGAAGGCGTCGGTCACCCGGATCGCCTGCTCGACCGGCAGCGGCAGCAGCGGCGCGACGAGCTGGCCGTACAGGTCGAGTCCCGCCCGCGCCGTGGGTGTCGCGAAGGCCTGACGGTCCTGCTCGGCGCGGAACAGCGGTCCGGCGTCCAGCAGCCTGGACTGCAGCTGCGTGTGCCTGCGGATGCAGTCCTTGACGATGTCGACGAGTTCGGCGGCGCGCCGCTTGTGCTCGGGCTCCTCCGCTTCGTCCCGCGCCTTGCGGATGTTGGTGAGGATGGCGTTCTCGTGCCGGTAGCGGTCGGCGACATGGTCGAGCGCCTCGGCGATCATGTCCGGGACCGCGTTGAGCCAGTCGACGGCGCGCACGTTGCGCCGGGTCGCCTCCAGGGTCCTGCGGAGCGTCTCGGCGTACTGCACGGTCCGGTAGCGGGCCTGCTCGGCGGCGAGCTGGGCGTCGGCGAGCCGGCCACGGCTGATCAGCACTTCGAGCTTGACCTCGGCGGCGATCTGCGCGCTGGTGACGTCCGTGTCGAGGGCACCGACGAGGACGTTGACCGCCTCGTCGGTGGTCCGCAGATAGACGCTGCCGCCGTATCCGGGGACCTCCTCGATGAGCTTGAAGTCGTAATCCCTGCGCACATAAGCCCCATCTGGGCCGAATGTGCCGTAAACCGCACGGAAGCCACGATCTACGCTGCCGACGTTGATCAGGTTCTCCAGCACCCAGCGGGCGACACGCTCGTGTTCGGCGAGCGGGCGACGCGGGGCCTGGGCCCCGACGCGAGGGAGCAGCCTGGCCACTATCTGCTCGTGGTCGGCGCCCGTGTCGAAGTCCATGTTGAGGGTGACGAGGTCGATCGCGGCGAGCGCGACTTCCGCCATGGCGTAGACCGAGTATTCGCCCGCGAGATTCGCCTTGCGCACGTCGAGATCGTGCAGCGGCGCGGTGCAGGCGAGCGCGCGGAGCCGCCGCGCGAGCCCCTCGTCGGCGGCCGGGCCCTGTGCGGGGCGCGGCCCCGCGCTGAGCTGGGGCGGAACGAATTCCGTCGATGCAGGCGAAGTCACGTGGCACAGATTAGGTCCTCGCACTGACAACGGTGGAAACGGCGCAGAAGCGACCCCACCCGCAGGGCCGGATCAGCGGGGCCGCAAGCCCCTCACGTCTCCCAGTTCCCGGTCTCGATGTGGCGTGCGTACACGTCGACGAGCTGAGCGCGCGAATCGTCGAGATAGCCGGCGAGCAGCTGTTCGGCGGCCGCGTTGTCGCCCGCGCGCAGGGAATCCAGAATCTCCCGGTTTCGTACGAGATAAGGCTCGTGCAGCCGGCGCGGATCGGCCACGACGTGGAAGGCCAAGCGCAGTTCGGCGAGGACGCTGCGCATCAGCTCGTCGGTGCGGGGGCTGGCGGCGAGGGCGACGAGTTCGCGGTGGAAGTGGATGTTGGCGGTCGATACGCCCTTCCATTCCCGCAGGCCGACCGCCCGTTCGCCGTCACCGACCGCCTTGTCGAGGCCGTCGAGCGGGAAGGGCGGTGCGCCGAGGCCGCGGACGACGGCACACTCGATCAACCGCCTTATGCGATAAATGTCCTCTACGTCCTCGACGGCGAGGACCCGGACGAAGACTCCGCGGTTGAGCTGGTGGACGAGCAGCCGCTCATGGCTCAGCAGCCGGAACGCCTCGCGCAGCGTGTTGCGCGAGACGCCGAGCGCCTTGCCGATGCCGTCCTCCGACAGGCGCTCCCCGGGCGGGAAGTAGCCCTCGGCGATGCGGGTGCGGAGGATGTCCGCGACTCGCTCCGCCGTGCTGGTGCGGCCCAGCAGCGGGCGGTCGTCGGCCAGCCCGCCGACCTCGGACTGCGTCGTCCTCACAGCGCGTGTCTCCTTCGGCTCTCCCGCACCGGCCGATATCACCGGGCGCGCGATGTCCATCGTAGAAGCAAGAACGAACCGACATGACTCTTGTCGGATCGTTCAACAATCCCCTACCTTGACGTCACCGCACGGTCTCCAGCGCCCTCCTCCCCCTCCGCGAGGTGCAGATGAGTACCACCCAGACACAGCCGCAGCAGAACGAACTCCCCGACGACAACGGCGCTTTCGCCTGGCTCCGCGCCCTCGGCCCGCGCGGGCGCCGCGCTTTCGGCGGGGCGTTCGGCGGCTACGCCCTCGACTCCTACGACTTCTTCACGCTGCCGCTGAGCATGGTGGCGATCTCCGCGTACTTCAGCCTCAGCACCGGGCAGACCGGCCTGCTCACGACCGTCACCCTGGTCGTCTCCGCGATCGGCGGAGCCGTCGCCGGCATAGCCGCCGACCGCATCGGCCGCGTGAAGGCGCTGATGATCACAGTGATCACGTACGCGCTGTTCACCGTGCTGTGCGGGTTCGCGCCCAACTACGAGACGCTGCTGGTCTTCCGCGCGCTCCAGGGCCTCGGGTTCGGCGGCGAGTGGGCGGTCGGCGCGATCCTGGTCGCCGAGTACGCCTCCGCAAGGCACCGCGGCCGTACGCTCGGGGCGATCCAGAGCGCCTGGGCGGTCGGCTGGGCGCTCGCGGTGATCGTCTACACGGTGGTCTTCCAGTTCCTGGACCCTGACACGGCCTGGCGCGTGATGTTCTGGACCGGTGCGCTTCCCGCGCTGCTGGTGATCTATGTACGCCGTCATGTCAGCGACGCTCCGGAAGCGGCGCAGCGGCGTCTCGCGAGCAGCGACAAGGGTTCGTTCACGGCGATCTTCAAGAAGGACCTGCTGCGCACCACACTCTTCGGTGTGCTGCTCTCCACCGGCGTCCAGGGCGGTTACTACACCCTCGCCACGTGGGTGCCCACCTACCTGAAGACGGAGCGGGGTCTCACTGTCGTCGGCACCGGCGGCTATCTGACCTTCCTCATCTCGGGTGCCTTCATGGGCTACCTCACCGGCGGCTACCTGACCGACAAACTGGGCCGCAAGAAGAACATCGCCCTGTTCGCGTTCCTGTCCGCAGCATGCATCGTCGCCTACACCAACATCCCCTCGGGGGCGAACAATGTGGTGCTCGTGCTCGGCTTCCCGCTGGGGTTCTGCATGTCGGCGATCTTCAGCGGCTTCGGCTCGTTCCTCAGTGAGCTCTATCCGACGGCCGTTCGCGGGACCGGCCAGGGCTTCACGTACAACACGGGGCGTGCCGTGGGGGCGTTCTTCCCGACTCTGGTCGGCTTCCTGGCGGGGAGCTGGGGAGTGGGCGGCGCGCTGATCTTCGGCGCGATCGGTTACGGGCTCGCTGTACTGGCTCTGTTCGGGCTTCCCGAGACGCGCGGAAGGGAGCTCCAGTGAATACTCGTGCTCGGACCGACGAGGAAGCGGATGTGTACACGGCCTCTGTTTCGATCGATCTCAACGCCGATCTGGGGGAGGGCTTCGGGCGCTGGCGGCTGACCGACGACGAACAGCTCCTTTCCGTCGTCACCAGTGCCAACGTCGCCTGCGGTTTCCATGCCGGTGACGCAGCCACCATGCGCCGCGTCTGCGATCTGGCGGCCGAGCGCGGCGTGCGGATCGGCGCCCAGGTCTCGTACCGCGATCTGGCCGGCTTCGGGCGGCGCTCAATGGACGTCCCTTCGAACGAACTCGCCGCCGAAGTCGCCTACCAGATCGGAGCGCTGGAAGTGTTCGCGAGAGCGGCTGGTTCCCGCGTCTCGTACGTCAAGCCGCACGGCGCGCTCTACAACCGTGTGGTGCGCGACGAGGAACAGGCCGCCGCCGTGGTCGACGGTGTGCTGCTGGCAGGTGGCGACCGGCCGGTTCTCGGGCTGCCCGGATCGCGGTTCCTCGACATCGCCGCCAAGGCCGGGCTGCCGGTCGTCGCAGAGGCGTTCGCGGACCGCGCGTACACGGCGGAAGGGACGCTCGTTCCGCGCGCACAGGAGAACGCCGTTGTCACCGACCCCGGAACGGTCGTGGAACGTTCCGTCTCCATGGCCCGGTTCGGCGTCGTCACCTCGCGCTGCGGCCGCCCGGTCGGTGTGCGCGCCCGCTCGCTGTGCCTGCACGGTGACACCCCCGGCGCCGTCGGCCTGGCCCGCCGTGTACGGGAACGCCTGGAGTCGGCCGGCGTTCGTGTGGAGGCCTTCGTATGAGCCCCATGAGGGCGCTGCCGGTCGGTGACAGCGCCCTGCTGGTCGAGCTCGACAGCGGTGAGGCGGCGGAGGCCCTCCATGCCGAGCTGCTGCGGCGTCGCGCGGAGGGCTCGCTTCCCGCTGTGCGGGAGATCGTCCCCGCTGCGCGCACCGTGCTCCTCGACGGCCTCGAAGACCCGGAGCGTCTCGCGGAGCGACTGGCCCGATGGAAGATCCCGGCGCTCGCTTCCGGCGCCGGGAGCGTGATCGACATCCCGGTGCGATACGACGGTCCCGATCTCGCGACGGTGGCCGGGCTGTGGGGCGTGCCGTCCGGGGAGGTCGGGGCGATCCACTCGGCGGCGGTGTTCCGGGTGGCGTTCTGCGGGTTCGCGCCCGGGTTCGGCTACCTGACCGGTCTCGCGGAGCGGTACGCCGTACCCCGCAGGGGCACGCCGCGCACGGCGGTGCCTGCGGGTGCCGTGGCACTGGCCGGTGAGTACACCGGGATCTATCCGCGTTCCTCCCCGGGCGGCTGGCAGCTCATCGGCTCGACGGACGCCGTTCTGTGGGACCACGCGCGCGTGCCTGCCGCGCTGCTCACTCCGGGAGCGCGGGTGCGCTTCGTGCCGGAGGAGCTGTGACGGACCGGGCTTTCGCGGTGGTACGGGCGGGTGCGCTGACGTCCGTACAGGACCGGGGGCGGCCCGGTCACGCGCATCTCGGGGTGCCCCGCTCGGGTGCGCTGGACCGGCCGGCGAGCGATCTCGCGAACCGGCTGGTGGGCAACCCGGTGGAGGCGGCCGTTCTGGAGACGACACTGAACGGCTGTGCGGTACGACCCCGCTGCGCGGTCACCGTGGCGGTCACCGGAGCCCCGTGCCGGGTCACGGTGGACGGACGCCCCGCGGCGTGGGGCGCACCCGTGCGCGTGGCGGCGGGCGAGGTACTGGAACTGGGACACGCGGCGAGCGGCGTACGGAGCTACCTCGCGTTCGCCGGAGGCATCGCCTGTGAGCCCGTGCTGGGCAGCCGCTCGACCGATCTCCTGTCCGGGCTGGGGCCCGCTGCCCTGACCGACCGTGCGGTGCTGGCGCTGGGCGGCGGACCGGGGCAACCCGCGTACGCCGATGCCGTGCCGTGGCAGGGCCCCCCGCGCGAACTAGTGCTGCGGGCCGGTCCAGGACCGCGTACGGACTGGTTCACCGCACGGGCACAGCGCACCCTGACCACAGCGGTCTACCGGGTCTCCTCCGCGAGCAACCGCATCGGTCTGCGCACGGACGGCCCCCCTCTGGAGCGCGCAGTGCACGGTGAACTGCCCAGTGAGGGCATGGTTCTCGGCGCCGTGCAGGTGCCCCCGGACGGGCGCCCTGTGATCTTCCTGGCCGACCACCCCACAACGGGGGGATATCCGGTGATCGCGGTCGTCAGGGAGCGGGACCTCGCCGCGGCGGCGCAGGCCGCGCCCGGTACACCGATCCGTTTCGTCCCCGCCGGGAGGCGCTGAGGCCGTCGGGCCCCAGGAGTCCCGGGCAGCCCCGCGGTCGGCCTCGCGAGCTCAGGAGCCGTCCGGGACGCCGTATCCGCCCCCGCCAGGCGTCCGGATCTCCAGGACGTCCCCGGGGCCGGCCTCGGCCGTGTCGCAGCCTTCCAGGGGTGTGACCGTACCGTCGGCACGCTCGACGAGGTTGCGGCCGGTCGCTCCCGGGCCGCCGCCCGCCATGCCGTACGGCGGGACGCGGCGGTGGCCGGAGAGCAGCGCCACCGTCATCGGTTCGAGGAACCGGATTCTGCGCACGGCCCCGCAGCCGCCCCGCCACCGGCCCTCTCCCGCGCTGCCCTCGCGTACGGAGAAGCTCTCCAGGCGCACCGGGTAGCGCCACTCCAGCACCTCGGGGTCGGTGAGGCGCGAGTTGGTCATGTGGGTCTGCACCGCGTCGGCCCCCTCGAATCCGTCGCCCGCCCCCGAGCCGCTCGCCACGGTCTCGTAGTACTGCACGCGGTCGTTGCCGAAGGTGACGTTGTTCATGGTTCCGGAGCCTTCGGCCTGGACGCCGAGCGCGGCGTACAACGCACCCGTCACCGCCTGCGAAGTCTCGACGTTGCCCGCCACCGTTGCCGCCGGGTGGACGGGCGCGAGCATCGAGCCGTCAGGGACCCGCACCTCCAGTGGTTTCAGGCAGCCGCTGTTGAGCGGGATCTCGTCGGTGACGAGCGTCCTGAAGACGTACAGAACGGCCGCCATGACCACCGACTTGGGGGCGTTGAAGTTCCCCGCCTGCTGGGGGGCCGTGCCGGTGAAGTCCAGCACCGCGCTTCGGGCCTCACGATCCACCCGCAGGGCGACCTGGATCACGGCTCCGCTGTCCGTCTCGTAGCGGTACTCGCCGTCCCGCAGCCCGGCGACGATACGGCGCACGGATTCCTCGGCGTTGTCCTGGACGTGCCGCATGTACGCCTGGACCACGTCCAGTCCGAACTGATCGACCATGCGCCGCAGTTCGGCGATGCCCTTCTCGTTCGCGGCGATCTGCGCGCGCAGGTCGGCGAGGTTGGTGTCCGGGTCGCGCGACGGATGGGCGGCGGTGCCCAGCAGTGCGCGCGTCTCGTCCTCGCGCAGCCTGCCGTCCCGCACGAGAAGCCAGTTGTCGAAGAGAACGCCCTCTTCGTGCACGGTCCGGCTGAAGGCGGGCATCGAGCCGGGGGTGATGCCGCCGATCTCGGCATGGTGCCCGCGCGAAGCCACCAGGAAGCGCAACGGCCCCCCGTCGACGTCGAACACGGGTGTCACCACGGTGATGTCCGGCAGGTGCGTACCGCCGTGGTACGGGTCGTTGATGGCATACACGTCGCCGGGGCGCATGGCACCCTCGTTGCGCCGCAGCACCTCCTTGATGGACTCCCCCATCGAACCGAGGTGTACGGGAATGTGCGGGGCGTTCGCGATCAGATTGCCGTGCGCGTCGAAGAGCGCGCAGGAGAAGTCCAGCCGCTCCTTGATGTTGACGGAGTGGGCGGTGTTCTCGAGGCGTACGCCCATCTGCTCGGCGATGGCCATGAACAGGTTGTTGAACACCTCCAGCATGACAGGGTCCACGTCCGTACCGACCGCCGTTCTGCCGGGACGCGGGCGCACGCGCGTGAGCAGCAGATGCCCGCGTTCCCCGGCGGCCGCCTGCCAGCCGGGGTCGACCACGGTCGTGGCGTCGTCCTCGGCGATGACTGCCGGTCCTTCGACGGTGTCCGTGGGCCGCAGGTCGTCGCGCCGGTACAGCGGGGTGTCCTGCCGCCGCCCCTCGGTGAACATCCGTACCGTCGCACGGGGCGTCAACGCTCCCGTGCGCGGGCGCCCTTGCGTGACGTTCCCGGGAACATCACGTCCGGCCGCGCCGACCGCCTCGACCGAGACCGCTTCGACCACCAGCGGCTTGTCCATGAGGAAGGCGTACCTCGCACGGTGGTCGGCCTCGAAGGCCGCGGTCATGTCCTGGACGCCGCCGAGGGCCACGGGCAGGCTCGCGTCCGTACCGGCGTAGCGGATCAGCACGCGCGCGTGCGTGCTGATCGCCACGTCAGCGCTGCCGTCGGCGCGCAGTTCCTCGCGGGTGCGTCCGGCCAGCCGGTCACAGAGTTCCCGTACGTGCGCGAGCGCCTCCTCGTCGAGTTCCGCCTCGACGGACTGCTCGCGCATGGCGGTGGCGTCGGCCAGCCCCATGCCGTACGCCGAGAGCACACCGGCCAGCGGCGGGACGACCACGGTGTTGACGCCCAGGGCGTCGGCCACTGCGCACGCGTGCTGTCCGCCGGCACCACCGAAGCTGGTGAGGGCGTACCGGGTGATGTCGTGACCGCGCTGCACGGAGATCTTCTTGACGGCGTTGGCCATGTTGAGCACAGCGATGTCGAGGAAGCCCGACGCGACCTCCTCGGGGCTGCGCCGTACCCCCGTCGCCCCGGCGACGTCCTCCGCGAGCCGCGCGAACCCGCTGTGCACCGTCCCGGCGTCCAGGGGCTGGTCACCGTGCGGTCCGAAGACGGCGGGGAAGTGGTCCGGCTGGACGCGTCCGAGCATCACATTGGCGTCGGTGACCGTGAGGGGGCCACCGCGCCGGTAGCAGGCGGGCCCGGGAACGGCTCCCGCCGAGTCGGGGCCGACCCGGTAGCGCCGGCCGTCGAAGTGCAGCACGGAGCCGCCGCCCGCCGCGACCGTGTGGATGTTCATCATCGGAGCGCGCATGCGTACGCCCGCCACCTGAGTGCCCAAGTCCCTTTCGAACGCGCCGGCGTAGTGCGACACATCGGTGGATGTGCCGCCCATGTCGAAGCCGATGACGCGCTCGAATCCCGCCTGTTCCGAGGTACGGGCCATTCCGACGACGCCGCCCGCCGGGCCCGAGAGCACGGCGTCCTTGCCGCGGAAGTGTGCCGCCTCGCGCAGTCCGCCGTTGGACTGCATGAACATCAGGCGGACGCCTCGCAGTTCCCCTGCGACCTCGTCGACGTACCGGCGCAGGATGGGCGAGAGGTACGCGTCCACGACCGTCGTGTCGCCGCGCGGCACCAGCTTGATCAGCGGACTGACCTCGTGCGAGCAGCTCACCTGCGTGAATCCGAGTTCACGTGCGGCGGCGGCGACAGCGGACTCGTGCGCCGGGTGGCGGTAGCCGTGCATCAGCACGACAGCGGCACTGCGGAAACCGTCCTCCCGCGCGGTGCGCAGTTGCGCGGTTACGGCCGCGAGGTCGAGCGGCCGTACGGTCGCGCCGTGCGCGTCGATCCGTTCCGGGACCTCGACGACGTGCTCGTACACCGCCTCGGGCAGGACGATGTGGCGGTCGAAGAGCCGGGGGCGGTTCTGGTAGGCGATGCGCAGTGCGTCCCTGAAGCCTTCGGTGATGACCAGTACGGTCGGCTCTCCGCGCCGTTCCAGGAGCGCGTTGGTGGCGACCGTCGTACCCATCTTGACGGTGCCGATGCGGTCGGCCGGGACCGGATCGTCGGGCCCGAGCTCCAGTGTCAGCCGGATCCCGGCGACGGCCGCGTCCCGGTAGCGCTCCGGGTTGTGCGAGAGCAGCTTGCGGGTGACGAGCCGCCCGTCGGGCCGCCGGCCCACCACGTCGGTGAAGGTGCCGCCACGGTCGATCCAGAAATCCCAGCGCCCGCTCATTCCCCCATTCTGGCAAGCGGCGGTGCCGATACGGCGGCGAGCGCGGCCGAGAGCGCCTGCGAGGCGCGCAGATCGAGCCGTGCGCCGGTCCCGCGTGCGCCGTGCCGTACCTCCGCCGCGGCCAGGCCCAGGAGTTGCGGCAGGAGGTCGGTGGAGCGGCGCGCCAGCCATCCGGTACCCGCCGTCAGGAGCCACAGGAGAGCGGCCGCACGGGTGGGCGGGGGCTGCTCGGGTTCGTGCCCCGGCGGGGCGCCGTTCGCGAGCCCCCGGGTGGCGAGCAGCGCGTGGAAGCGTGCGGCGATCAGCCGGTGACCGCGCTCACCCGGGTGCAGCCTGTCCGCACTCCAGAGGCCTCTGTCGGCCACCCAGGGGCCCTGCGCGACGTGCAGGTGCACGGCTCCGTAGCGCGCGGACAGGACGTGCACGACGGCGTTGACGGCGTGCTGTCTGCGGGCCAGCGGACGGGCGAGCGGAGCGGGCAGGCCGAGCATGGTCCCGGGATCGGGCAGACAGGCGGTCAGCAGTACGGCGCCGCTCGCGGTCAGCGCCGAGCAGACCGAAGCCAGCCGGACGGCCACATCGTGGATGTCGAAGCTCCGGCGGAGGGTGTCGTTGACTCCGACGACGACCGACGCGATGTCGGGGGCGTAGGCCAGGGCTCGGGGTGCCTGGCGTTCGGCGACGTCGTGCGTGAGCGCCCCGCTCACGGCGAAGTTCCGGAACTCCGCCGGCTCACCGCACGACGCGAGCCCCTCGGCGAGCAAGGCGGCCCAGCCGCGCCATGCGCCGTCCACCGGATCGCCCACGCCTTCGGTGAGCGAGTCTCCCAGCGCCGCGAACCGCACCGGCCGGCCGAGGGCGGGGGCAACCACCGCGCGGGCCGGAAAGACCCGGGCGACGGTTCCGGTGCCCGCGTGGGCTTCCGGGGTCATGTCGTCGCCTCCGGCGTCCGTGCGGGCGCCTTCGCATCGTGCACTGCCAGGAACGCCTCCACCGCCGCGGGCCACCCGAAGAGCTCCGCGCGGGCCCTCGCCGCCGTGCGGCGCACCTCCTCGGGGCGGGCGAGCAGGTGCCGTACGGCGTCCGCGAACGCCTCTCCGGAGTCGGCGGCCGCCAGCCCCGCGTCCCCGACGACCTCCGGCAGCGCGGAGGACGCGCTGGCGACGACCGGAGTGCCGCAGGCCAGCGCCTCGAGTGCGGACAGCCCGAAGGTCTCGGCGGGCCCCGGGGCCAGGCAGAGGTCCGCCGAGGCCTGAAGGTCCGCCAGTTCGCCGCGGTCCGCCACGTGTCCGAGGAAGACGGCCGGCAGCCACTCGGTACGCGCCCTTCGCGCCAGCCTGTCCCGCAGGGGCCCGTCCCCGGCGACCGCCAGTGCCGCCCGCACGCCGTTCCCGCGAAGGGCCGCAAGGGCGTCCAGAGCGGTTCCCGGGTGCTTCTCCACCGACAAACGCGAGCACAGCAGGAGCAGTACGTCGTTCCCGTGTGCGTACCGCGCGCGCAGCGCCGTACTGCGGCGCCCCGGCCGGCACGCGCGCAGATCGACACCCAGGGGAGCACGCACGACATTGCGCGCGCCGATGCGTACGAACTCGCGCTCCGCCCACTCCGTGGTACAGACGATCCGCGAGTACGCGCACGCGCTGCGCTCGTTCAGCCGGTCCGCCGTGCGTCCGGCGACCGGCTCCGGCAGCCCCCAGGTGCGCAGCACCCCGTCCGCCGTCTCGTGCGACACCATCACCGACGGCACCCGGTGGCGCCGCGCCCACTCCCCCGTCCAGCGCAGCGACGTACGGTCGGAGACCTCCAGCCGGTCGGGTGCGAGCGTCTCGAGAAGCCCCCGCAGCCTGCGGCGGCCCGCGAGGACCCGGTAACCGCCGGTCCCGGGCAGCACCACGCCCGGGAGGGTGATCACACGGCCCTGGGGGGTGAGTTCGTCGCTCTCGTGCTCACCCGGCACAACGAGCACCGGCTCGTGGCCGGCGGCCAGATATCCGCGGCCCAGTTCCCGCAGGGCGGTGCGCAGCCCGCCCGACGACGGGGTGACGAAATTGGCCAGCCGTACGATCCTCAGCGCCCCGCCGTTCCCGTGCCCGCTCATGCCGCCACCGCCGTCCGGTCGCGCAGTACGTCCGCGTAGTGGCCGATCAGCTGATCGCCGACGACGGCCCAGGTCCTGCTCTCGACGTCCGCCCGGCCCGCCCGACCATAGGCGGCGCGCAGTCCCGCGTCGTCGGCAAGCGCTGAAACGGCCGTCCGTACGGCCGCCGCGTCGCGCGGCTCGACGAGCAGCCCGGTGTTCCCGTGACGGACGAGGTCGAGCGGGCCGCCCGCAGCCGGAGCGATCACGGGAACGCCGCTCGCCATGGCTTCCTGCACGGTCTGGCAGAAGGTCTCGTACGGTCCGGTGTGCGCGAAGACGTCCAGGGAGGCGAAGATCCGGGCGAGTTCGCCACCCGTTCTGCGCCCCATGAAGAGGGCGCCGGGCAGCGCGGCCCGCAGCGAGGGCTCGCTCGGCCCGTCCCCGACGATCACGACCCGTACCCCCGGAAGCCCGCACACGCCCGCGAGCAGCTCGACCTGCTTCTCGGGCGCCAGCCGCCCGACGTAGCCGACGAGGAGTTCCCCGCCGGGTGCGAGGGCGCGTCGCAGCGCCTCGTCCCGCAGGGACGGCCTGAAGCGCTCCGTGTCCACCCCGCGCGCCCACAGCCGGACGCGGGGGATCCCGTGCTCCTCCAGATCGCGCAGAGCCGCCGTGGAGGGCGCGAGGGTGCGGTCGGCCGCGCTGTGTACCGCCCGTATGCGGCGCCAGGCGGTGCCTTCCCCGGCGCCCATGTACGTACGGGCATATCCGGCGAGGTCGGTCTGGTAGACGGCGACGGCCGGGATGCCCAGCCGCGCGGCGGCCGCCATTCCGCGCACCCCGAGCACGAAGGGGCCGGCCAGGTGGACGATGTCGGCCCGGTGGGCGGTAAGCGCGGCAGCCACCCTCCGGCTGGGCAGCGCCACCCGGACCTGCGGATAGCCGGGCAGCGGCAGAGACGGCACCCGCACGACGGGGTACGGCAATGCGCTGTCGGAGCCGGACAAGGAGGTACCGGACCAGGAGCCGGACCAGGACCCGGACGAGGAGCCCGGGCCGGACCCCGCCCCGGCCGCCCCGGCCGCGGCCGGGGCTATGACGAGCGGCTGGTGACCGCGGGCGGCCAGGTGCCGGGCGGTCTGCAGGGCGCAGTGGGCAACGCCGTTGACGTCGGGCGGAAAGGACTCGGTGACGATGACGACACGCATACGCATATCCGTGTTGTCGTCGCGCCATGAGTGTCCAGGCCGACTTGGATCTTTCCGGGCGAGGAACGTCCTATGAGCGTTTGGCCCCCGTGCCCGTCACACCGCCGTTCACGCCGCCCTGGCGCCCGTTCACACAGTGGGCGCGTCCGGCCCGATCCTGCTCCGCACAGCGGTCTGGACCTCGGCCTCCTCGGCCGGGTCCGCGGCCAGCCGCCGCAGTCTCTCCGCCACGCGCGCGTCGCCGGTCTCGGCGTGCAGCGCGGCCACTTCCCTGGTGGTTTCCTCGCAGTCCCACAGGCACTCGACAGCGAAGCCGGTGGCGAACGAGGGGTCGGTGGCGGCCAGGGCGCGCGCCGCGCGGCCGCGCAGGTGCGAGGAGGCCGTCTCCCGGTAGACGTGGCGCAGTACGGGCGCCGCGGCGCAGATGCCGAGCCGCCCGGCACCGTCAACGAGGGTCCACAGGAGCGGCGCGTCGGGCCCGTCCGCCCGTACGGTCTCCCGCAGCGCGCCGAGCACGAGCGGGGCGTCCTGCGCCGCTCCCCGGCAGGCGAGCACGCCGGCCGCGGAGGCCCCGAGGGCGTCGGGCCGGTGCACCCAGCCGCGGGCCCGGTCCACCGCGTCTTCGCCGCACATCCGCTCGAAGGAGGCGACCGCGGCGTCAGCGACGGTACGGGAGGGACTCTGCGCCGCCGCCTCGATGAGATCGAGCACGACGGGGTCGCGTGCTTCGGCGAGGTAGTGCAGCGCGGTGCAGCGCGCGCCGTCCTGACCGTCGCGTGCGGCCTCGACGATCGCGGGCCGGTCCACGGGTCCCGCGACGGCGCTCAGGCACCTGGCGGCCGGCACATGGAGCGGCGTACCGCGGTCCAGGCCCTGCTGGGCCCAGTCGAACACGGCCTGGACGCTCCAGCCGGGGCGTGGCCCCGTCGGCCGCATCTGCCGCTGCCAGCGTTGGAACGAGCCCTGTTCGCCGGCCGCCCGCACCCGGGCACCGATGCCTTCACGCGGGTCCTCGGACCAGAGCCGCCACGGCCGCGGCTCGAAGGCGTCCCGTACGGCGGCGGCCAGCTCGGCCTCGCCCTCCGGGGTGCCGGGGAACCGGGCCAGGACGGACGTGGCGAGGCCGCGCAGACCGGCGTCGTCGTCGCGCAGGGCGAGCTCGTCGAGGGCCCACGCCCAGTTGGCGCCGGTCCTGGCGTACCGCCGCAGCAGCACGAGAGCGTCGTCCCTGCCGTACGAGGCGAGATGGCCCAGCACGGCGAGGGCGAGGCCGGTCCGGACCTCGTCGTCGTCGACGAGGTCCTCCGGGTCGAAGAGGTGCTGCTCGATCGCTTCGAGCCCGCCGTTGAGATCCAGGTAGAGGCGCGCGTAGTACAGGGAGCGGTTCTCGACCTGCCAGTCGTTGCGGGGGTCGTCGAGGACGCAGTGGTTCAGAGCCGCGAGCGCTTCGGGGCGGGGCGCGGCGAGCGCGTGCAGCGTGCCGTCGCCGCGGCCCCTCTGCAGGAGGCCGAGCAAGGTGCCGCTCGGCGCTATGACTGGATCGAACATGGGAAAAGCCTCACATCAAGCTGTCGACGCAACCGGGATACGTGCCTGTCTAGGCCGCGCGACAACATGTCCGGCCGGCGTCCGCCGTCATCTCTTGCTCGCTGTAGACCATCTTCCTCTGCCTCTCGTCGCCGGGCCCGGAGCGGGCCCGCTCACATTCCCCGTGGTCCGGCAACTTCTGCCCGTACCGCGTGCATGTGAATCCGACGTCATGATGACCCAGTCATTTCACCTGCGCGACCACATTTACGGCGCCCCGTTCACTGGGCCCCGAACAGCTCCAGCAGGTCCTTCTTGTCGAACATGCGCGCGGTGTCCACCGCGGACGGCGTTCCGGCGGCCGGGTCGGCGCCTCCCGCGACCAGCGCGCGGACCACCGCTTCCGCACCCTTGAAGACAGCGCCGGCGAGCGGCGTCTGGCCCCGGTCGTTGGCCCGGTCCGGGTCGGCGCCACGGCCCAACAGGGCCTCGACGGCGGCGGCGTGACCGTGGTAGGCGGCGAGCATCACGAGGGTGTCGCCCCGGTCGTTGGTGAGGTTCGCGGGCACGCCGGCGTCGACGTACGCGGCGAGCGCCTCGGCCTCTCCCTGACGCGCCAGGTCGAAGACCTTGCCGGCCAGTTCGACCACCTCGGGATCCGGGGTTTCACTCATCGGAGGGACCGCCTTCCACTGCCGTTCACTGCCGTGACCTGTACGTACGGCACCAGCGCCGTACGAGTGAATCGACAGAGTACTGCCCGTTCCGCGACATGACGCGGCCCGGCGGCGGCAAAGATCAGGGCAGCCGGACGCTCATCGGCCACTCCAGTGAAAAAGCTGAAAAGTAACCCATTTGCACCTTTTGCCGTATAGATACATGCTGTGAGCCTGGAAGAACTCATGGTGACTGTCCCCTCAACCAGGAGAACCTCATGATCCTGTCCATCTCAGGCGTCGTGCTTCTCGGCATCATCGTCTTCCTCTTCTTCCGGAAAGACGGCCTCAAGGCGTCGCACGCCCTCGTCTGCGCACTGTTCGGCTTCTACCTCGCGGGCACAGCGATCGCACCGAGCATCAAGGCCGGAGGCGCGAGCCTCGCCGGCCTTCTGGGCGGGATCAAGTTCTGACCTGCCGTAACCGCTTCAACACCACCAGGAGACCGAAGTGGCCCGGCTTCCACTCCCCCGCATTCTGAGCAGCGGCAGTGCCTCGATCACCCGAAGCCGCGAGATCGCGCGCACGGCAGCCGACAGCGCCACCGACGTTCTCCATCCGCTGATCACCCTCACGCGCGGTCTGCGGCAGCTGGCCGCCGCAGGCCGGAGCAAGTGGGCCGGCACACCCAAGGACCGGCGTGGTTCCGCGCTGTTCCTGGCGGCGGCCGTCGTCCTGGTGGTCGCGCTCATCCCGTACGGGCCGCTGCTCGCCCTGATCACGGTGATGGCCGCGGCCGCCTGGAAAGGACGGGACCGCACCCCTGCCCAGACCGGCCCGGGCGAGGCCGAGACGAACCGGCTCCGCGCCCTGTACGAGGCTCTGGTGCCGTACTTCTCGGTGGCCGAGGACCCCAGCCCGCTGTTCGCCCACGGCGGCGAGTGGGACAAGGCGTTTCCCGAATTCGACTTCGACGACGGCCGGCTCGTCCGCCTCCTGGTCCGCTATCCGGCGTACTTCACGGACGGCGAGGCCGCGTCCCGGGCCCGCGTCGAGCAGCTGCTGCACGCCAAGTCGGGCCGCGGCCGCGAGTACCGCTTCGAGTGGGACGAAGAGGGCAACCAGCTCGTCATGACCGTACTGCCCCCGCTGCCCACCTCGATCGCCGCGCAGCGCTTCGTCACCGCCCCCGGCGAGACCGTGCTGGGCTTCACCGACGCCGACGCGGTCCAGCGGACCGTACCCGTGACCGAGGGCGACAGGACCTACGACGCTCCTCCCGTGATCTGGCGGACGGGGACCCGTTCCACGGAGCCGCATCTGCTCGCCGTGGGGCAGCCGGGAAGCGGTACGAGCAGCCTGCTGCGCTCGATCGCCCTGCAGGCCCTCCAGCACGGCGATGTGGTGATCGTGGAAGGCAGCGGAACGGGCGAGTACGCGTGCCTCTCCGGACGCGGCGGCGTACTGGCCGTCGAATGCAGCCTCCCGGGAGCGCTCGCGAGCCTGGAATGGGCGGCGCACGAGACCGAGCGGCGGCTGATCGCCGCGAACCGCGCCCGGCAGGCCGGACACCCAGCCCCGGAGGACACCAGGCGACCGCTGTGGATCCTGCTGGACCGCCCGAGCGTGTTCGGCCACCTGGCGGCCGCCGAAGGGCGCACCGATCCCCAGCAGTTGCTCCAGGTGCCCCTGCGGCACGGCAGGGCGGCGAACGTGACCGTGGTGGTGGCGGAGCAGTTCGACGCCGTGGACGCCCTCAGCGAGACCGTACGGTCCCACACACGCGCGCGCGTGGTGCTCGGTCCGGCCGTTGCCGGGCAGGTCAAATTCGTCCTCGGAGAGCCGCCGCACACGACACCCACGCGCGACACCCCGCCCGGCCGCGGTTACGCACGGCTCGGCACGGGTCCGGTGATGCGGCTCCAGGTTCCGGCGACACCCGACCCGTACGACGACGCGACGAGCGAGGCACACCGGCAGGCCGTCGTCGAGCTGCTTCCCGAGCGCGTTCTCCCCGCGGAGACGGAGCCCCCGGCACAGGCCCAGGCACAGGCCCGGATCCAGCCCCCGGCGTCGCAGGAACCGGAGCCGGTGCCTGCCGAGGGCTGATCGCCGGCCGGCCCCGAGATCCCGTCAGGCGACGAACGTGCGCGGGGTTTCGGAACCGGAGCTCGCTCCGCTCTCCACCAGCCGCGCGGCCGCGGCCAGCCGCACCGCCGCCTCGTCCGCCACCGGGCCGCCGACCGTGAACGGCAGCCGGACATAGCCCTCGAAGGCGCCGTCGACCCCGAAGCGCGGCCCGGAAGGGACCCGTACACCGACACGCTCACCCATCTCGGCGAGCCGCGAACCCGACAGCCCTCCGGTGCGGACCCACAGCGTCAGCCCCCCGCTCGGGACGTCGAACTCCCAGTCGGGCAGCTCCCTGCGCAGCGCCGCCACGAGTGCGTCGCGGTTGTCCCGCGCCTGCGTGCGGCGGATCTCGACGGCCTCCTCCCAGCCGCCCGTGCTCATCAGCCAGGTGACGGCGAGCTGTTCGAGAACGGGCGTACCGAGGTCGGCGTACGCGCGGGCCGCCACCAGACTGCGGATCACGTCGGGCGCCGCCCGTACCCAGCCGATGCGCATGCCCGCCCAGAAGGCCTTGCTCGCGGAGCCCACGGTCAGGACCGTGCTGCCCGACGGATCGAAGGCGCAGACCGGCCGCGGCATGTCGACGTCCGCGTCCAGGAACAGCTCGGTCATCGTCTCGTCCACGACGAGAACCGTCCCGGCCGAGCGCGCCGCGTCGACGAGCTGACGCCGCTGGTCCTCGTCGGCCAGGGCGCCGGTCGGGTTGTGGAAGTCGGCGACGACGTACGCGAGCCTCGGTGCGGCGTCGCGCAGGACCTGCCGCCAGCGCGGCAGGTCCCAGCCCGTGAGCCCCTCGGCCATCGCGACGGGCACCAGCCGGGCGCCCGCCTCGCGCATGAGCTGAAGGATGTTGGCGTACGACGGCGACTCGACGGCGATCCGTTCACCGCGCCCCGCGAAGAGATGGCAGATGGCGTCCATCGCGCCCATGGCGCCGGTGGTGACCATGATCTGCTCGGGCATGGTGGGGATGCCGCGCCGGGTGTACCGGTCGGCGAGCATCTGACGCAGCGCGGGCAGGCCCGCCGGGTAGTCGCCGTGCGTGTGCGCGTACGGCGGCAGCTCCTCAAGCGCGCCTTGTACGGCGCGGGTGAGCCACGGCTCGGGCGCGGGCAGCGAGGCGCAGCCGAGGTCGATCACGGAGCCGAGGGACTCGGGCGGCAGGGGCTCCAGGCCGCGCGCGGGCAGCGGGTTGCCGGCGGGGACGGCGGTCCAGCTGCCGGCTCCCCTGCGCGACTCCAGGAAGCCCTCCGCCCGAAGGGCCTCGTACGCGGCTGCCACGGTGGTACGGCTGACGGCCAGAGCCACCGCCAGCTCACGCTCGGCGGGCAGCCGCGCCGCGACCGGCACACGCCCTTCGAGGACCAGCAGCCTTATGCCGTCGGCGAGGGCGCGGTAGGCCGGCGGCTTGCGCGTACCGGGACCCTGCGGGCGGGTCTGCTGGGCGTTGAGTTGCCTGGCGAGCTGGGCCGCGCCGACCGCTGAAGTCCACTGCGCCATAATTTGCAGTCCACCTAACTCGAATTGGCCATGGATGGCATCTCCTGCCAAGCCACAGAGTGTCATGTGGCGGTCCACTCCCGCCACTACCTCTATCCAGGGAGCACCACTTGTCCAGGGAACTCGCCCGTCGGCTGTCGCAGCTGTACGTCGGTCTCGCGCTGTACGGAGTGAGTTCGGCGATCCTGGTCCGAGCGGGCCTCGGCCTCGAACCCTGGGGAGTGCTCCATCAGGGCCTCGCAGAGAAGACGGGGCTGACGATCGGCGTGGTCTCGATCGTCGTCGGCGCCGCCGTCCTGCTGCTGTGGATCCCGATGCGGCAGCGCCCGGGGCTCGGCACCGTCTCCAACGTCGTGGTGATCGGCGTCGCGATGGACGGCACGCTCGCCCTCGTACCGGACGTGCACGGACTGGCGGCCCAGATCCCCGTGATGGTCCTCGGCATCGTGCTCAACGGTGTGGCGACCGGCCTGTACATCGCCGCCCGCTTCGGTCCCGGTCCGCGCGACGGGCTGATGACCGGGCTGCACCGCGTCACCGGACGCTCCGTCCGGCTCGTACGCACCGCCATCGAGGTGCTCGTCGTCGCCACCGGTTTCGCCCTGGGCGGCTCGCTGGGCGCCGGCACCGTCGTCTACGCCCTCGCCATCGGACCGCTCGCCCAGTTCTTCCTGCGGGTCTTCGCCGTCCCCGCGCCGGACGCCCGCAGCACGGTCGTCGCCGCCGGTACACCGGAAGGCGCGATAATTCCCCGGTGAACCGCGTACGCCATCCCTATCTGGACCACCCCGCGCCGCTCGCCTTCGCCCATCGCGGCGGGGCGGCCGACGGTCTTGAGAACACCGCGGCGGCGTTCCGGCGCGCCGAGGCGGCCGGATACCGCTACTTCGAGACCGATGTGCACGCCACGGCGGACGGCCGTCTCGTCGCCTTCCACGACGCGACGCTCGACCGGGTGACGGACGGGCGGGGCAGGATTTCGGCGCTTCCCTGGAACGCCGTCAGCCGTGCACGTGTGGCAGGGAAAGAGCCGCTGCCTCTCTTCGAGGAACTGCTGGATGAGTTTCCCGACGCGCGCTGGAACGTCGACATCAAGGCCGAGGCCGCTCTCGCGCCGCTGGTCGACCTGATCCGCAGGACCGGCGCGTGGGACCGGGTGTGCGTCGGGTCGTTCAACGAGAACCGCGTGTCCAGGGCGCAGCGCCTGGCGGGCCCCCGTCTCGCCACCTCCTTCGGCACGACCGGCGTCCTGGGGCTGTGGCTGCGCGCGCGCTCGCTGCCCGCCACGGTCAGGCGCAGCGCCGTGTGCGCCCAGGTTCCCGAGACGCAGAGCGGCATTATGGTCGTCGATCACCGCTTCGTACGCACGGCGCACGCCCTCGGCCTGCAGGTCCACGTGTGGACGGTCAACGATCCGGGCCGGATGGCCGCGCTCCTCGACCTCGGCGTGGATGGCATCATGACGGATCACATCGAGACGTTGCGCACGGTGCTGACCGAGCGGGGCGCCTGGGCCTGAGGCCCACGCGGTCCGCCCCGTGGCCGCGACGGCACACGGGGACGAGCGAGGGGGCACCCGGTGAGCGCTGGCACCGTGGACCGTGCGGACGGCATGCAGGAGGCGGACGGCCCCGACGGACATGCAGCCCGCAAACGCGAGCAACGTGGCTGGTACTTCTACGACTTCGCGTGCTCCGTCTACTCGACGAGCGTGCTCACCGTCTTCCTCGGCCCGTACCTGACGGCGGTCGCGAAGGCCGCCGCGGACGCGGACGGCTTCGTGCACCCCCTGGGCGTCCCGGTGCGGGCGGGCTCGGTGTTCGCGTACGCCGTCTCCGTGTCCGTCGTGGTGGCCGTCCTCGTCATGCCCCTCGTGGGCGCGGTCGCGGACCGTACGGGCCGCAAGAAGCCACTGCTCGCGGCCGCCGCGTACGTCGGGGCCGGCGCGACGGCCGCCATGTTCTTCCTGGACGGGGACCGCTACCTGCTGGGCGCGTTCCTGCTGATCGTCGCCAACGCCGCCCAGTCCGTCGCGATGGTGCTCTACAACGCGTATCTCCCCCAGATCGCGGAGCCGCACGAGCGCGACAGGGTCTCCTCGCGCGGCTGGGCCTTCGGCTACACGTCCGGCGCCTTCGTCCTCGTCCTCAACCTCGTCCTGTACTCCGGCCACGAGAGCTTCGGAATCTCGGAGTCCGCGGCCGTTCGGATCTGTCTGGCCTCGGCGGGCCTCTGGTGGGGCGCCTTCACGCTCATACCACTGCGCCGGCTCCGCGACAGGAAAGCGGCGACGAGCGGCGAAGGCGCCGACCACGGCCCGGGCAGAGTCGGCGCGGGGTGGCGTCAACTGGTCGCCACGGTGAAGGACATGCGCCGCTATCCGCTGACGCTGTCCTTCCTGCTGGCCTATCTGGTCTACAACGACGGCGTCCAGACGGTGATCTCCCAGGCGTCGATCTACGGATCCGAGGAGCTGGACCTCGACCAGACGACGCTCATCACGGCCATCCTGCTGGTCCAGGTGCTCGCGGTGGCCGGGGCGCTCGGCATGGGCCGGCTGGCCCAGCGGTTCGGCGCCAAACGCACCATCCTCGGCTCGCTCGCCGCCTGGACGGTGACGATCGGCGCGGGCTACTTCCTGCCGGCCGGGGAACCTGTCTGGTTCTACGCCCTGGCCGCGGGGATCGGCCTGGTTCTCGGCGGCAGCCAGGCGCTGTCCCGCTCCCTCTTCTCCCATCTGGTGCCGCGCGGCAAGGAGGCGGAGTACTTCTCGGTCTACGAGATGAGCGACCGGGGCATGAGCTGGCTGGGCCCTCTGGTTTTCGGGCTCGCGTACCAGCTGACCGGCAGTTACCGGGACGCGATCATCTCGCTCGTGGCCTTCTTCGCGCTGGGATTCGTGCTGCTCGTACGGGTGCCCGTACGGCAGGCTGTGGAGGCGGCCGGAAACCCCGTGCCGGAGCGAATTTAGACACGTGAAGTGAAAGGCCGGTAGTGTACGCCTTTGGCCTGCCAGGCGGACCGTTACTGCGCGCTCGGATATCGACAACGCTGGGTGACATCTGCTGCCAGAAGTGACAAACCGGGCACTGGTGGGTACCCAACTTTTTGGGAAAAGCAGCGGCACGACGGGCGACGCATGACCCGCAACGGGAATCTTTACCGCCGACCGGACGTTGACCGGATGACGACGACAGCGACACCTGTCCTGTGGGCGACAAGCCCGGGAGGCACGATTCATGAGTGAGCGAGCTCTCCGCGGCACGCGACTCGTGGTTACAAGCTACGAGACCGACCGCGGCATCGATCTGGCCCCGCGCCAGGCGGTGGAGTACGCATGCCCGAACGGACATCGATTTGAGATGCCGTTCTCGGTAGAGGCCGAAATTCCGCCGGAGTGGGAGTGCAAGGCGTGCGGCGCCACGGCACTCCTGGTAAACGGCGACGGGCCTGAGGAGAAGAAGGGCAAGCCCGCGCGTACGCACTGGGACATGCTCATGGAAAGGCGCACCCGCGAGGAGCTCGAAGAGGTCCTGGCCGAAAGGCTTGCGGTACTGCGATCCGGCGCCATGAACATTGCCGTGCATCCGCGGGACAGCCGCAAGTCCGCGTAACGCCCCGGCGTTGCGCCTGACGGCAGTCAGCACTACGGCAAGAGCCGCGGGGGTGTGACACAGCGAGTCTGTGTCACACCCCCCCCGGGGGTGTGCTGCCCCGGGGGGGGCACACCCCCCCG
>NZ_JBSHNE010000041.1:0-36393 GCF_053646035.1 Streptomyces sp. NPDC055287
CCGGAGAAAGCCATTCCCCGCCTACAGGATGAAAGCCTCAGAGCAGGGCAGGGACGAGGGCTTCATATAGGGCTAGACCTGCATAAACGCCCTCTTATGCATCGATCGCGAGGCCGGGACTCAGCGGTGGCGCGGGGGCCGGAGGGGGGCGGCCAAAACGATCAAAAGGCAGCCGGTCGGATGGTGCTGCCGACGGCC
Organism: Streptomyces sp. NPDC055287; assembly: GCF_053646035.1. Classification (NCBI taxonomy): domain Bacteria; kingdom Bacillati; phylum Actinomycetota; class Actinomycetes; order Kitasatosporales; family Streptomycetaceae; genus Streptomyces; species Streptomyces sp. NPDC055287. Next base: position 199 of record NZ_JBSHNE010000041.1, read on the forward strand.
CTTCGAATGTTCGCGCCGCCCCACTTGGGCGGCGACGCGTAGGGGGCGTACGCCCCGGGCGCGCAGCCGGCCCGGGCGGCCCCGCCCGCACTCACCGCCCGAACCCCCGCTCGGACCCACCGCCCACCACGATGGCGGTGAGCTCGGGCAACGCCAGGACCAACCGGTTGCCGACCAGGGCGGCGGGGCGTTCGCTGATCCCGGAATGCTCCCACCGCCACAGCTCCCGGCCGGAGCACACGTCGAGCGCGGTCACGAACGGAGGCAGGCTCCGCCCGCGCCAGTTGCGGCCCCCGTCGGCGGCCTTCACGTAGAGCGCGTCGTCCGCGATCCCGACCAGCTGGAGCGCACAGCGTTCGCCGCTGCGGGAGGTGAGCCGGCGGGTCCAGAGCCGGTGCGCGCCGGTGTGGTCCCGGGCGCCGACCTCGTCGCCGCCGTCGACGATGCTGTGGGCCTCGTACCGGCGCTGGTCGTCGGCGAGCAGGTGGAGTACGGACGCGGGCGTCGGCACGGTGTCTGCGCCGAGTTCCGGCCGCTCCGAGCGGCCCGTTCGCCTCGCCGCCTTGGGCGACTCGCCCGGGATCCAGGGGGCACCACCCACCGCCACTTCGCCCAGCATGCGACCGGTCGCCGGGTCGAGGCGCATGGCGCGGTTCCCGCGGGCGTGCACCAGCACCCCGTCGTGGAGGAACAGCGACGAGTCGCCGCGGCGCCGCGGCAGGTCGGTCCACCAGCGGATCCAGCCGTCCTCGGCGTCTCGGGCGAGCAGCCGCACCCCGGGGGCCCTGTTGGCGTGTTCCACGGCCACGTATACGGTGCCTTCCGCCGCGCAGACCCTGATGCGCGGGGAGGTGGCCCAGGGCTCGGCGGGTACGCCGGAGTCGGCGGGCGCATGCCAGATCGGGCGGCCCCGGTCGGGGTCCATGGCATTCACCGCTGATCCGTCGTACCAGACGGCCCGGTCCGGTCTGGCGACACAGATCCCCGCCGGTTTGCTGCTGGTTCGCCATAGCACCGTCCCCGCCGCGCCGTGGGCGGGGGGCGGTACGGAGACGGTCGGCGCCGGTCGGGCGGTGGTACCGGGGTCCCGCGCCGGCTCCGGCAGCCACGGCGCGTCCGGACTGCCGGTGCAGTCGCGTGCCACGGCGAGCAGGGCCAGGGCCCGCTGATCCGGGCGGGGCAGGGTCCGGGCGTGTGCCGCCCGCCGCTCGGCCGCGGCGGTGTCCAGCAGCGGCGCTTCCGGCGGTGCGGGCGCCCGTTCGGCCGCCGCCAGTGCCAGGAGCAGCGGGTTGTCGAAGGGCGGCGCGCCAGGGTCACCGGCGAGGGCCCGCTCCAGTCCCTCGGCGTTCTCCAGCGCCGCGGCGGCCTTCAGCGGGCGGCCCTCGCGCACCTGTTCCTCGGCGTACGCGCGTATCCGCGCGACCTGGTGGCCGACGACCTCCGTGACGGCGGCCCGTGCCCGTGCCAGGGCGGCCGTGCGCTGCTCGGTCGGGGCGCCTACGGCCGCCGCGACCGCACCGCACAGGGCCGTGGCCCGCAGCGGCCGGTCCTGGATGCCGGAGGCCAGCTCCACGGCGGTCGGCAGATCTCGCTCGGCGTAGGCGCGCGCGAAGTCCGCGAGCGCGGCCTCCCGCTCGTTCGCGTCTGTGATCCGGCTCAGCCACGTCTCGGCCCGCTCGGGGTCGCGGTGGGCGATGGTGGCAACCGCGTGGCGGAGCACCGCTTGCCCTTGCCTGTACGAGTCCTCCTGCCGGTCGAAGCGGCGGACCGCGGCCTCGGGGTCGAGGAGGGCCAGCACCTCGTCGATGACGTGCCGGCCGCTCGACCAGTCGAAGGCACCCGCGTCCTCGAGGGCACGGGCCTGTTCAGCCTCGTTCAGCAGGCGCGCGGCCCGGGGAGGGGACCCCTGGGCATACCGTCGGGCGAGCCCGGCCAGCGCGCCCGACAGCGACGAGCCGTCCCGCCTGCCCAGGTCCCATGCGAGGCGCTCGGCCTGCGCCAGTAGGGACTGGGCCGCGACCTCGTCGAAGCGGGCGGCGGCGTCGGCGGCCGCGCCAAGGATCTCCACCTGGTCGCCGGAGCGCATCTTCTGCCCGGCCGCCTCCCGCACCGCCTCCTCCAGCAGCGCGCGGGCCAGGTCCGGCGAAGGCCCGGGCGGGGCGGCCGGGGGCGCCGTCCCGGCCGACACCACACCCCCGGTGCCGGCCGGCGGTGCTGTCCCGGTCGGCATCGGGGGAGGCCCGAAGACCCCGAGCCCCGGGGAGGGGTCGTGGAGGGTCTCCACGTAGTCCGCGGCCACGGGTCCGGCGGCGGGGACCACAGCCGGGGCCGTGCCCGTGGCCAGGGACCTGAGCCGTTCCGCGACCGCGCCCGCCGACTCGGGTTGCGCGTCCGGCTGTTTGGCCAGAAGTTCCGTCAGGAGGCGGGCCAGGCCGGGGCCGGCTGGCCCGGCGTCCGCCGTAGTCCCGGGAGGCAGCTCGGGCGCAGGATCCGAGACGTGCCGGACGGCCAGCGGTACTGGTGCGCCATGCCCGAACGGCGGCGTTCCGACCAGCAGCTCGTACAGGACACAGCCAAGGGCGTACAGGTCGGCGGGCGGGCCGACGTCCTCGCCCCGGCACTGCTCGGGGGCCATGTACGCGGCGGTGCCCAGCACCCAGCCGCTGCCGGTCAGTCGGGTCTCGCCGGCCGCGCGGGCGATCCCGAAGTCGCAGATCTTGACCCGGTCACCCGGCTGGACGAACAGGTTGGCCGGTTTCAGGTCCCGGTGCACCACGGTCTGCTCGTGCGCGGCGGCCAGCGCCTCGGCCACCTGCGTAAGCAGGTCCAGCGCCCGCCCGAGCGGGAGCAGCCGGCCGGAGGCCGCGGCTAGCACGGCACCCAGGTCGGCGCCCTTCAGCAGCTCCATCACCAGGAACAGCAGTCCCTCGTGCTCGCCGACGTCGTGGACCACCGTGATCCCCGGATGGCGCAGCCGCGCCGCGATCCGGGCCTCGCGGCGGAACCGTGCGTCCGCCTCGCCGCCGTCGAGCTTCGCCAGCAGCAGCTTGACCGCCACCCGCCGGCCCAGAGACAGGTCGTGCGCCCGCCAGACCTCGCCCATCCCGCCCGCGCCCAGCCGCGCCTCCAACTCATAGCGCCCCGCCAGCCGTTCCCCCACCCGCATCCATACCCCCGCATCGTCCGTGTCTGTCCGTGCGCCATACGTCCTTCGAAGTACTCGACGTGCAGAGGGGCATTGTCCCCGCCCGGGTGCCGAATTGTTGCGGCGTGAGGAAATCCGCCGGTCGGGGCGTAGGCCCTTCCCGTTACAGGACGAACGGGGCGACCGACCATCGACGGCACCACAGACATGTGCCGGGCGGGCCCCGCGGGAACATCCGCAGGGCCCGCCCGGGCGATCGATTCCGGCGCTTCTTGAACCGGGTGGGATCAGGGAGCCGCCGACCCGGGGGCGCCGGGGGCGCGGCGCACTTCCTCAGCGGCGTCCTGGCCCACCTGGCGCAGGCCCTCCGCCGTCTCCTGGCCGGCGCTCTGAGCGTGGGCCTGTCGCCTCCGCAGCTTCCTCGGCGGTGCCTTTCACCGCTTCCACAGCCTGGGCCGCAGGCTCCCGCGTCTCTTCCTTGACCTCCTGGGCTGCTTCGACGACCGTCTGCTTGACGGGTTCCAGCAGCTCATCAGAGTGCTCGCGCAGCTTCTGCCCCGCGCGTTCCTCCGCCTCGGTGGTCGGCAGGAGAGCGGCAGTGAGCATGCCGGCGCCGAAAGCGATCAGTCCCGCGCCCAGCGGGCTGTCTTGCGTCTGCCGCTTCACCTGCGAAGGCGCCTTCCCCGCGAGGTCGGCCTCGCGCATCAGGCGCTCGACCCGTTTGCGGCCCACATGGACGCCCTCGCGCTTGAGCACGGCATGCACGCGAGGCGAGCCGTAGATCCCGCCCGAGTCGGCGTGGATCCCCTTGATCTGCTCGGTGAGTTCCCTGTCCCGGCGCACGCGTTCGCACGGCTCGCGCTCGGCACGGCGCCAGCGGTAGTACGTCGAGGAAGGGACGGACAGTTCCAGCAGTACGGGCTCAACCCCCAGGTGCGGGTGCTCGTCGAGGAGCGCCGTCACCTGGGCCGGGTCGGGTCGAGCTGGGCCGCGAAAAAAGCCGAGGCCGTCCGCAGGACCTCGTTCGCCCCCTGGAGCTGGGCGTTCTCCTTGCGCAGCGCCGCGAGCTCGGCGCGTTCGTCGGTGGTCAGCCGATCATCGCGCTCGCCGGCATCGGCCTCGGCCTGGCGGATCCAGCCGCGCAGGGCCTCCGGATGCACGCCGAGGTCGACGGCCAGTTTCTTGATCTGCGGCTTCGGATCGGAGGTGCGGTACATCCGCACCGCACGGTCACGCAACTCGAGCGAGTACTTTCTGGGGGCAACCCTGGTCGATGTTCCTCTCATGCGTCCCATCTGACCCGCTGTCAACTCTCCTCGCATCTCGGGGGAACCTCAGACCACCGCACCCGTCCTCACCCTGAACGCCGAACACGCAGCCGACGCAGCCCACCTCCAACCGGCACCGGCCTCGCGCCCCGGACACCCGTCCCGGCCCGGGGCCGTCCCACTCCCGCCCTCTCCGGCCCCCCGCCTCCCCGCCGCGCCGCCCCCGCATGGTTGCGGCCCTTGCCCCGCGCCCGGTCACGGTCAGCGCACCCGCCCCGGGGGAGCGGTGACCACGACCCTGCCCCCGCCGGGCCGCCACCCCTTTTCGAGAAGCGGAGCATCATCATGGCCACCACCTCACACAGCACCACCGGCACGGGCACCGGCACCACCACCGGCACGGGCACCGGCATCGGCACCGATCCGCTGTGGCAGAACCTGGCCGACGCCCTGAACGCCCTCATCGCCGCCGGACGGTTCCCCGACTTCCACGACCTGTACGGGACGCGGAACGACTGGCAGCACCAGCCGTACGCCACTACCGCCTCCCATGCTGACGCCCCGTGGGTGGTCTTCGACCTGTCGGCTCGGCAGTTCACCGTGTCCAGCAGGGAGCGAACCCTCAGCGGTGAGCACTCCCAGCGGCCCCCGCGTAAGCGCCGCTGACCTCGCACGCCCCCCGAGGGCCGCCCGACACTCCCTGCGCATACCGCACCCGCCCAACCCATTTCCACGCCCGTACGAGTTGCGGCTGTTGGGGCATGTCCGGTCATGGTCAGCGCATCGGCCCCGGGGGAGCGGTGACCACCACCCCGCCCCCTGCCACCCTGCCCCCTGCCCGGGCCCCTTTTTCTGTCTTGCTCACCCCGTCTGGAGACGCCCATGCCCACGAGCCCCCTTGCTCCCACGCTCCCCGCATGCGTGACCGTCGTCATCTGTGCCGAGTGCGGCACGCACCCTTTCACCGCCGCCCCGGACAACACGTTCCACTGCCCGTGCGGCAGTTGCATTACCGCCCGGGACATCGACCTGGACGGCGAGACCGTATGGTGCGTGACCCCGGCCGGGCACGTGGCCTTCCTCCCCGACCCCGCCGCCGTATGGGAGCGGTACGTTCAGGCGCGCACCGTCATGGAGGACCCGGGCCAGTGGGGGCCCGCGCTGGACGACGCGCACCGTGCGTTCCTTCAAGCGCTCGCCGAACTGAATGCCGCGCGCACCCTCGGTGTCCCGCTCCCGGCGTTCGGGGACGTGCAGATCGGGCGCGTCTACCTGGCGTGTGTGCTGAACGCCGACGGCACGCTCAGCGACTCCAACGCGTACGGGCTCGGGTGGGAGTGCGAGGCGTGCGCGCCCCGGGCCACCGACCCGCACTTCCAGAAGCGCTACCCGTGCCGGAACCCGCGCGGCCACGCCTGGCGGCAGGTCACCGACTGGGAGCAGAACGTCAACGGCCGCGACCACGAACAGTACGTCGTGCTGTCTCCGCTCGCCCCGGATCTCGTCACCGCACGGGGGAAGGCCGCCGAGACATGCGCGGCCCGCGCCGCCGTCCGCGCCGCGTAGCCCCTCCCTCCCCCCAGGGCGCGGCACCTTCGCCGCGCCCCGTTCACCCCGCCCCCACCGACGCCCCGTTCTGAATCCCGGCCGCCGGACCGCCCCTCACCCCCGGGGCGGTCCGGCACCCTGGCCGCGCCCGTCCGGCCTCCGGCCTCGCCAGCCGTGCCGCCCACCCCAAGGCGGCCCCCCACCCGCCATCGGCCCGCTGAAGGGAACCCCACTCATGCGCACCTACGCCACCGCCCAGCACACCGGAACCGACCCCGGCCAGTGCGACGCCACCGCCGTCCGCAGCGCCCCGGACGGAACCCGCGCGTACGTTCTCCTGGACGGCATCGGCCGACGCGAGACAACCCACCGGTGGGCTCTCGGCGCCGCCCGGCAGATCGCCCGAACCGCCGCCCGCCGGGGCGACGCGGAGGCCGGGCTGCGGCACGTGTACAACCTGTGCCGGGAGGACGCCATCCACTACGGATTGAGCGACAAGGCGGCGGCCGTGGTCGCCGTCAAGGCCCCCGGCAAGCCCCTGACGGTCGCCTGGTGCGGCGACTCCCGCGCGTACCTGATGGAGCGTGGGATCGCGGTGCGCCTCACCGAGGACCACAACAAGCGCCGCGTCTACCCCCCCCCACCGCCACCTATCCGTACGGCGGCAACCGGAACCACATCACCTCGTTCCTCGGCTCCGACGCCACCGACGAGGACAGACAGCGCCGGTACGGCCACCCCGCGATCGAGACCGCCACCCGAGAGATCACCAGCCCCTGCCGCCTGCTGCTCGCCTCGGACGGCGCGTACGAGCCCCACGAGGACGCCCGGTACTGCCTGTTCACCGAGTGCGACGGCGACGACCTGATTCCCACCGTCCGGGACCTGGTGAACCTGGCCGTCGACACCGCCGTCAAGACCAGCCGCTCCCTCGACCCGAACCAGGTCTACGCGGACAACGCGACTGCCCTCCTGGCCGACCTGACCCCCTGACCCGGCCGACCCCAGACCGCATACCCGACGGCCCGCCCCCGGCCACACCCCCGAGGGCGGGCCGTCCCGCGTTGCCACCCCGCGAACCCCCACACCCATCCGAAGGCGTTGCCTCACTAACCTCCCGGCATCCCACTGTCCATCCCATCAACCAGCCGCGCTCTGATGGGAGTTCCACCGTGACGACCGCCGTGACCCGCCCCCTCACCGTCACCGCCCGCATCACCACCCCCCACACCACCCCCGCCCCGGCCGTGTACACCGCCACCGTCTACATGAACACCGCGCCCCGCAGCTTCGACGGCTACCAGCACCACCAGCCGCTCGCCGAGGCCACCCACCCCGACGGCAGCCCCCTGCGCTTGGCTTTCCACGCCAGCTCGCGCATCCGCAGCCATGAGGCCGCCGCCGACGCCGCCTTCACCGTCGGCAACGACCAGGGCCACGACGACAACGGGCAAACCTGGCCCGCCGACATCCGCTCCGTCTCCGTCGGCGACGTCATCAAGGTCACCGGCCCCGACCACTGGATCGTCTGCCTCAGCGTCGACTCCACCGGCTTCTCCGCCATCCCCGAGCCCACCGCCCTGGTCAACCTCACCGGGACCCGCGCCACCAGCCGCCGGTGACCCCGCGCCCGGTCCGCGTGCGACCCCGCACCCCCGGGGCGGGGGGTCGCACGCGCGCGACCCCGCCCGGCCGGCCGGTTGCTGCCCTAACCCGCTGCGCCCCGACAGTGAACCCGCACCCACCCCCGGTTGCCCGCCGACTCCCGGCAAGGGCCACCAGCACCCCCTGAAGGGACACCGCCATGACCGCCAAGAACCGTCTCACCCTGAACGCCCAGCATGCCGCTGACGTGGCACACGAACTGTTCGAGGAGATCCGCAGGGCCGCATGGGAGAAGGCATCCGACGACCCCGACGACTACGACCTCATGATCCGGGTCAACGACATGACCCCCAGCGACGCCCTCGCAGCACTCAACGACGCGAACCTTCCCTCACACCTCACAGGGCCCATCGCCGCAGCACTCGCACTCCTGGCCCCCGACACCTACGCCTCCCACGCCGACCAGACCCCTGCCAGCGGCACCCCCCTCACCACCGCCAACTGACCACCGCCCCACACCCCACACCCCGGCCCCGCGCCCCGGACACCCGTCCACCACGCGGGGCCGACCGTTCCCCGGCGCAGACCCGGACCGCCCCCGCGACCCACCCCGCCACCCCGGCCCGCACCCCAGCAGACAGCGCCGCGACGCCCTTGCGGGCCTAACCCGCCACCCCCACACCGTCACCCCACACGCCGCGCCCGCACCACGCCGGGCCGGACCTCACACGCTGCGCCCGGACCACACCCCGGGCCCGGCCTCAACCAGCGAAAGGCACCCGCCCATGCCAAACAGCACCCCCACCAACACCCCGACCGTCACCGTCGAAGACCTTCCCCTCACCCCCGCCGCCCCCGCCGGTCCGGCCGGATCCATCACCCCCGGCCGCCGCGTACGACTGATCCACATCAAGCCCGTCTGCCTGGCCAACCTCACCGGCACCACCATGCCCCTGCCCGCCGGAAGCAGGAGCACGACCCGTCTCGACGTCCTCCTCGACGAAAGCTCGACCGAAGCCCTGCGCCAGGACTACCGGGTCGACAACACCAACAAGGTCAAGCGCCCGGGGCCCGACGTCAAGCGATTCCGCCTGCACGGCATCCCCACCGGCAGCATGATCCTCGCCGAGAACGACAGCTAACCCCCCCGCCCCACCCCCCAGCGGCCCCGCGCCCGGACACCCGTCCCGGCGCGGGGCCGCTCCGCGTTTCCCGCCTCAGGCGCCCCCACCCCAACCCGCATCCCGCCTCCCGGCACCCGCACACCCACCCGACCCCGCACGCCCCCCAGGCCGCCTACCGTCCAACCGAACCAGCAGGCACGCCACTACCAGAAAAGGGGGGGAGCGCCGTGAAGCACGAGTCCACCATCAACGAACTCGCCACCATGCACGGCCTGTTCAGCACCGTCGACCACATCACGGTCCCCGAGACCGACCCCAACACCGGCACCATCGAACACGTCACCCTCCCCCCACCCCTCATCCGGCGCAAACAACTCCGCGACGACACCACCCTCTGGATCCTCACCGCGCCCGGCATCAACGAACGCATCCACGTCGCCGACCACGCCCCCGTCACCGTCTACCTCAAAACCCCCGACCCCACCCGCCCCACCCGCCCCACCGGCCACCACCCGCCCCAAGCCGCCCCGCAGCACGGCCCCGTCGACGCCGTCTACCACCCGGGCACCGCCCCCCACCAAGCCCCCACCGACACCGCCTGGCAACAACAACAGCAGCAGCCCGCCCCGACCCACCAGCACGCCCCGCAGCAGCCGGCCGCGCCCCAGCGGCGCCCCACCCCACCCTGGAACCAGCACCCCCAGAACTAGCCCCCACCCACCCAACGGCCCCGGCCCCCGCACCCCGCGGGCGCCGGGGCCGTCGGCACGCCCCAGCACTCAGCCAGCCAACTCCGGCCGCCCCGCCCCCGCCCCAGGCACCGACCCGCCACCCGCCGGTGTCCGCACCGGCCCGGCCGCAAGCCCGACAGGACCGCCGCCCGGGGGAGCGGACGCAACGCCCGAGGGAGCGGGGGCAACGCCCGGGGGAGCGGGCGATACAGCCACCGGCGGCCCCGCCGACTCCCGACCAGCCGGCGCCCCAGTACCGCGCACCGGCCCGGCACCCCCCGACACCGGACCCGCGCCCTGCCGCTCCCGACCCGATCCCAACCCCGCGCCCGACCCCGACCCTTCCTCGGCCGCCCCAGCCGCCCCGTCGGCAGTCGTCCCGGCGGCATCCTCCCGGCCCAACCGGCGCAGCTCCTTCACCCGGTCCACCCCCACCCCCAACCGGCGCGCACACCCCGCCACCGTCTCCCCCTTCTCACCCATCGCCACCACCACCCGCGCCGCGACCACCCGCGCCTGACGGACCCGCACCTGCCCACGCTCCCGCACCCGCTGCAACTCCTCCTCCACCCCAGCCGCGATCATCTCCTCGTCCTCCCGCGCCAACTCGAAATCCACCACCAGCTCATCGAACTCCGCCTCCCGCCGCCGCCGCTCCTGCTCCACCAAAGCCGCCGCCCGCCGCTCCTCAGCCACCCGCGCCGCGGCCCGCTCCAAAGCCGCCCTGCGCCGCGCCAACTCCTTACCGCCCCGCGCCCTGCCCTTGTCCGCCGCCACCGCAGCCACCTCCCAGCCAACCGGGGCCCGCCCAACGCGCACCCACCACCCGGCAGTCTCAGCCGCCCCCACCGCCCCCAGGCGCACCCGCCCACCCGCGTCCCACGCGGTAGCACGCCCGTCGCAGCCCCCGGTCCCGCCCACGGGACAGCCCCTCTCCCCAGGGAACTGGGAGAGGGGGACGGATGCCGCTCGCCGCGCCCCGGTGGTGACCGGTGGTACGCCCTCCCTTGGTGCCCGATGGTGAACGCGGAGTGGGGAGGGGACGCCGGTCGGCTGTGGTGGCGGTGCAGTGGTCCCCGGTCGGTGGAGCTGGGATGCCGCACACCTCTAGCACTTTTGACGCGCACCCCGCCCCAGGCGTGGCTTTCCCTTCTGGCGGGACGCGTCCGATGATTCCTGTCCAGGGCCCTGGGACGTTCCGGGCCGCGTACGGCCAGGGTTCCTTGCGCTCGGGTCGACTGACGTGGTGGGGATGACGGCGAAGGGGATCACGGCCAAGGGCTACCGCTACTACCGGCGCAACATCGCGGCCGGCGCCGGCGCCCAGGGCAGCGAGCCGACCGTGTCCTCCAGCGCTCCCGGGGTGCCGCACGGGGTCTGGCACGGACAGGCCGCCCGCGCCCTCGGACTCGCTGGCGTGGTGACCGAGCCGCAGATGCGCGCCCTGTTCGGCCTCGGCATGCATCCGGACGCCGAGGCGATCGCGGCCCGGGAGTTGGCCCAGGGCACCTCGCTCAAGCAGGCCATGAAGGCGGCCAAGCTCGGGCCGGCCGTGCCCCGACTGTCCGAACTCTCACCGCTGGACCAGCAGATCGAGCAGGTCCTGCAGCAGGCCGCCGAGCAGCTGTGCCGCCCGCTGACGAAGGCGGAGACCCAGCAGCTGCGCAACCGCACCGCGGCGCTCGCCTTCAAGGCCGAGTACCACCGGGCGCCGGCCGACGGGGCCGAGCTCGGCCGCTTCCTGGCCGCGCGCAGCGGCCCGCAGCGCCATGGGCGCACCGGCTACGACCTGACGTTCGCCTCCGAGGAACTGTCGCTGCTGTTCGCCCTCGGCGACCCCGAGGTCCGGCGCATCGTCCTGGAAGTTCTGGCGCAGGCCCGCTCGGAGACCGTCAGCTGGCTGGAGCACCACGCGCTCGCGGTCCGCACCGGCCCAGCCGGTATCGCCCAGCAGCGGGCCGAACCGGGTCTTCTGGCCACGGTCTACCTCCACTACGAATCCCGCGCCGGTGACCCGATGCTCCATGAGCACGTCGTCATCAGCCCGCGGGTCAAGGGGCCCGACGGGCGCTGGCGCAACCTCGACACCCGGCTGCTCATGAGGGAAGTGGTAGCGGCCAGTGAGCTGTTCAACCAGCGCGCCCTTGAACTGATCTGCGACCGGCTGGGCCTGGCCGCCGAAGAGGTCGAGGTCACCCCCGGACAGCGCCCGGTCATGCACATAGTCGGCATCGACCGCCGGATCCGTACCGAGTTCGCGCAGCGGGCCAGCACCGTACGCACCATGGCGCAGGGCTTGTTCGACGACTACCGGCGCCGCCACGGACGCCAGCCGGACCCGGCGGTGCGCACCCGCCTGCAGGAGCAGGCCACGTTGATGACCCGACCGGCCAAGCGCAACGCCCGGTCCCTGGACGACCTGCTGGCCACCTGGCGGCGCCGCGCGATCGCCGCCACCGACCGCGCCACGGTCGACAACCTGCTCGCCACCGCGCAGACGGCAGCCGCCAGGCATCAGCCGGCCGTCACCGGCATCGACGTGACCAAGGCGGCCGAGGAGGTTCTGGCGGCCGTCACTGAACGCCGGACGTCCTTCCGGCGCCGCCACGTCCTGGCCGAAGTCCGCCGCTACCTCATGCGCACCCTGCTCGGGGCGACCGCAGAGCCGCAGCTCGCCGAGCAGATCACCGACCAGGTCCTTACGCACGCCGACTGCCTGGACATCACCCCGCCCGAGATCAACCCGCCCCACCCCGAACTGCAGCGCACGGACGGCACCAGCATCTACCGGCCCATCGGCTCGGCTACCTACACCACCCACTCGCTGCTGGCCGCCGAGAACCGTCTGGTGGCCGGTGCCCGCGCCCGGGTGATTCCGCCCGTGGGACGCGGCACCTTCGCCCGCACCGCTGCCCTGCACCGCGGGCCCATGGACGCCGGGCAACGCGCCCTGGCGGCTTCCTTCGCCCTGTCCGACCAGCTCCTGCTGGCCGGACTCGGCCCCGCGGGTGCGGGGAAGACCACGGCCATGCGCCTGGTGGCAGGCGCCGTCGATGCCGCAGGTGGGCGCCTGATCCCGCTCGCCCCGTCCTCCCGCGCGGCGAAAGTCCTGGGCACAGACCTGGGGCGGCGGGCCCACACCCTGCACTCCTGGCTCCACCAGCGCGCCCGGGCCGACGACGACAAGCCCGTGGAAAAAGACTTCTGGCTGCGCCCCGGTGACGTCGTCCTCGTCGACGAGGCAGGCATGGCCGGCACCCTCCTCCTCGACCAGGTCCTCGCGGACGCGTCCGCCGCCGGTGCCGTCGTGCGCCTGCTGGGCGACCCGCACCAGCTCGCCGCCGTCGAGGCCGGGGGAGCCCTGCGGCTCATCGCCCGGGCCGGCGGCGCCATCGAACTCAGCCGCCTGCACCGCTTCAGGGTCCCCGGCGAGGCGGACGCCTCCCTCGCCCTGCGCGACGGTGGGGACAACCGGGACGTCTTCACCTGGTACCGGGACAAGGGCCGGATCGTCGCCGGAAACCACGAGGCGATGTGCGACGCGGTGTTCACCGCCTGGGCCAACGACACCGGCAAAGGCCTCATCTCGCTGATGACGGCCGCCGACAACGCCACCGTCACCGCCCTCAACCTGCGGGCCCAGGCCTGGCACATCAACGCAGGCAACGTCGACACCAGCCGCACCGTAAAGCTGCGCGGCAGGCAGCACGCGCACGTCGGCGACATCATCGTCACCCGCCAAAACCGCCGCCGCATGACCGTGCGCGCCGGGCGGGACTTCGTGAAGAACGGCGACACCTGGACCGTCCAACACATCCTGCCAACCGGCGACATCGTGGTCCGCCACACCCAGCACAGCGGCCGCATCAAGCTGCCCGCCGACTACCTCGCCGCCCAGTGCGAGCTCGGCTACGCGAGCACCATTCACCGCGCCCAGGGCATGACGGTCGACTCCTCGCATGCCCTGGCCTCCGTGCGCTCCCACCGCGAGGGCGTCTACGTGCAGCTGACCCGCGGCGCGCGCACGAACCGCCTCTACGTCGCCATCGAGGACGGCGACGTCCTCGACGACGTCCTGGCCTCCATCGCCGCCCGCCGCGCCGCGCAGCTTTCCGCGACCGAGACGATCGCCGCACTGCAGCGGGAAGTCACCGCCCCGGGGCAGATGGCCGCCGAGTTCGCCGACGTCACCGAACGCGCCACCGCAAGCCGGCTGACCGGCGTCCTCGAGCACGCCCTGGGCCTGGACAGGGCCGCGATGTTCATGGCCGCCGACGCCTACCCCGCCCTGATCCGCGCACTCGGTGACGCGGAGCGCGCCGGATTCGACCTGCCCCGCCTCCTTCACCGCACCACGCACGGGCGCGGATTCGCCGACGCTGATGACCCGGCCGCCGTGCTGACCTGGCGGCTACGCGAACACCTGGCGGACGCGACCAAGGCCCAGCAGAGCAGCATCAACAGCCCCCTGGCCGCGCTCTCGCTCACCCAGCTGAACACGCTGCTCCGGCTCGCCGCCACGCACCGCGCCGCAGCCCAGGAGGCACTCAAGGCCGCCGACGCCGCCTTCACCCACCTGCCCACCCCCGTCACCACCCGCACCGGCCACACCCACCCCGCCTGGCCCGACCGCCCCCTCGGACCCCTTGCCCGCGGCGAACTCGCCGCCCAACTGACCGCCCTGCGCACCCAGATCCGCCAAGCCCAGGCCACCGGCATCCCCCTGTCTCCGGCCGCACGGGCGACCATCACCGACCTCACCCACGAAACCCAGCTGCGCCGCGCCCTGTCCTGGCGCGACCGCGCCCGCGAGGACTACCAGCGCGAACGCTCACCCAACCGGCCACAGGCCACCACCCAGTCACTGACCGCCACCCGCCGCGCCGCCGAGCAGCGCCGCGCCAGCACCGACCGGCGCCACACCTTCGCCCAGGCCGCTCTCGCCCGCGCCCAGACGGTCAGCGACAAGATCACAGCAGAGCTGCGGCTGCGCGAACGCCTCCCCGACCACCCGCCGCACCGCCCCAGCACCCAAGGCACCATCCCCGACTGGGTCGCCGACCGCCACGCCCTGACCCACCCCGACACCCCCCACCACTGGCGCGACCACCTCGCCGAACGCCACCGCATCCTCACCCGCTCCCTGCTGGAGCGCGGCCAGACTTTGGCCACCGCCCCGCCCGGCTGGGCTCGCCCCCTCGGCCCGCCACCACCTTTGCGTTCGCCGCGCCGTCGTGCCGCCTGGGCCACCACCTGCGCTCTGGTCGAGCTGTGGCGCACCCGCCTCGCCATCACCGGCGTGCCGGGACTGGGCCCGCGGCCCGCCGACCCGGAGCCGGCCGCGGCCTGGGACGACCTCGACGCCCGCATCCGCGCCCTGACCGGAAGACGCCGCCCGATACTGCACGCCCCGCCGCCCGGGGCAACCTCCGTGCAGGTCCTCGCCGCCGCCCTGGACCACCTCGACTCCCCGCCGCCAGCCGGGCCGCTGCCCGACCACCCGGCCCTGCGCGATCCCCTGGGAGTAGCCCCGCTCAGCTACGGCGCCCTCGATGCACGCCTGGCCCGAAGCGCGCTGGCCGCAGTCCTCGCCGGAGACAGCCCACCCGAGTCCTGGATGGAGGAGATCACCCCGCCCGGGGAGGACGCCGAGGACGAACAGCGCACCTGGACACGGCTGATCACCGTCATCACCGATTACCGGCGCCGCCACCACCGGGCCGGACCCGACGTCCTCGGGCCGCGCCCCCAAGGCCTGGCAGGGGAGGAATGGGACCACGTCACCGACGCGATCGACCTGTACACCCACGCCCGCGTCGAACGCCGCCTGGAGCAGATGCGGGCCCGCACCGCCGCTGCCCGGGCCGCCCTCCTGCCGCCCACCTCACCTCTGCACGCGCAGCCACAGCCGGACACACACCGGCCCGGCCACCGACCTCCGACCCTTTGAGAACGGACCATGATGACCGTCACCCGCCTGGACATACCCGACCACCTGCGCCCCCGTTGGGGCCAGCTGCCCCGCCTGGCCGCCCTCGCCCAGCGCCGCATGGGCCCTACGCCCATCCACCCCTGCACCCGGCCCGCCGCCCGCGGACTGTGGCTGCTCGCCCTCGCCGCCATGCACGCCGGAGGCCGCGTCCTCGCTCACGGCACCGCCACCGTCTCGGTCACCGGCCCCCGCATGCCCTGGCCCCGCCGCGCCGCATACGCAGGAGTCCTCCTGCTCGGCATGACCGTCCTCGTCACCTGGATCTGGCTGCCACTTCAGGCCGCCGCCTGGGCCGTCGCCCACGGAACATGGCTACTCGTGGCCTACGGGATCGCGTTCGCCGCGATGAGCCCCATGCTGGCCGAGACCGCCAACATGCTGCTGCAAGCCCGCGCGATCGTCCCCATGACCACCACCGTCCACCATCTGCGCAGCACCACCGGCGGCACCTGGTGGGAAGCCGGCACCCTCGTCGCCGAGGAAGACGACCCGATCTCGGCAGGCCGACTGGTGCACTCTGCACTGCTGCTGGCCGACACCCACCAGGCGGGGCTCGTCGTACTGCCCAACAGCCGACTCACCCACCGCGCCTACACACGCCGCGGGTTCACCCCCGGTCCCCTCAACCCGCGCATCCTCATCCGCCCGCCGCACCAGGCCACCCGCAACCACGACAGCAGCGCCATGCCAGCCACCTGAAGCCAGCTGTCCGTGACAGCGGACCACTGCACATGCCCGGAACCGCGCCCCTGCAGCCAAGAAACCGCTGCCCAACCGGCAGGGGAGTAACTCATAGTGGACCGACACCACCACAGCACGAGCGAACGGACCGACCGAGTGACGACCGCGCACAGCGAATCCTCCTCCGAACGCATCCCCGGACGGTCCTGGACCATCCGGCTCACCGGGCACGCCGACCGTTCGGCAACCGTCACCTGCAGCACCGCCGCATGCCGGATGCCGCCCCGCTCCAAGGCCCTTGCCGCGCTGCGCACCTTCGCCGCCCAGCACGTGGCCGCCCACGCCAAGGCCGCCACCATCCGGCCCAACGCCGCCTGCCACTGCCGCGCCGAACGCTGCGCCACCCACGAACACACCCGCGTGCACTGCGCCGGCACCGTCGTACTCATCCTGCGCCATGACCCGACCGTGGGCCGGGTGTGGACGCTCGAAGAGGTCTGCGAGAGCTGCGCCCCGCTGATGGGGAACGCCAGAATCCTCGCCCGCGCGGCATGGACGCGGATCCCGGCACCCGCAGAGGCCGCCAAGAAGATTGCGGTGCCCGCGCAATCCGGTGTGCCCGGCGGCTTCTTCTCCTCGCCCTCCGCTGCGCCCGCTGGGGAGCCCACAAGCCGTCGCCCCGGCCGCGCAGCGCGGCAGCCGCGTCGCGGCCCGGCACAGGGGCGCTGACCTGAGGGCCGATCCAATTGATTTCAGGTCGGCAGTTCAACTCCACGCAGCGCTTTGGCCCAACCGCCGCTAGCCTCGCCGTTTCTCTTGGGGACGGCTGGCTGTGGGGCGGAAACGCGAAAGTGCCTTCCTGACCTGGGACGATGAACCTTGCTGAGGGGTTCTGTCGGTCCAGGCGGAGGGCACTTTCTACGTGCAGGCTATCGGGTTACGTCCCAGGGTCCATGTCAGTGCCGATGGTTCGGGGGTGGTCGGTCATGCCGGGGCACGGCTGCTGGCCGATCTCGCTGATACCACCGGGCTCACCGCCGCGTGCCGCGTACTCCACCGCGCTCAGGCCGCTCCGGCCACGCGGGACCGGGCATGATCCGGGCCGGATCGCCACCGACCTGGCGGTGATGCTCGCCGACGGCGGCGAAGCCATTGCCGATCTGGCCGTACTGCGCGACCAAGCAGGAGTGTTCGGTTCGGTCGCCTCGACCCCGACGGCCTGGCGGCTGCTCGCCGACACTGATGAGAGGGCACTGTCTTCTCTGCGCTCGGCCCGTGCCCAGGCCCGGGAAGTCGCCTGGCTGCAGGCCGCCGAACAGGGCGAGGGCATTCCCGCAGCCCGGGCCGCGGGACGCATTCTGCCCGGGCTGGTCCTTGACCTCGACGCCACGCTGATCACCTGTCACTCCGAGAAAGAGCAGGCCGCACCCACCTATAAGGGCGGTTTCGGCTTCCACCCGCTGCTGTGCTTCCTGGCCAACACCGGCGAGGCACTGTCCGGCCGGCTGCGGCCCGGGAACGCCGGCGCCAACACCGCGAGCGACCACATCGCAGTGCTCGACCAGGCACTCGCGCAGATCCCCGACGCCCACCGGCACGGCACCGACATCCTCATCCGCACCGACAGCGCCGGATCCGCGAAAGCCTTCCTCGCCCACGTCCGTGACGTGCGGAAACGAGGAATCCGTACCTTCTTCTCCGTCGGATACGCCATCACCGAGCCGCTCCGCCGCGCCGTCCGGGCCATGCCCGACGGCCTCTGGCATCCCGCCCTGGACCAGGACGGGACACTGCGTGATGGCGCTGAGATCGCCGAGCTGACCGGCATGGTCGATCTGGACGGCTACCCGGCCGGCACCCGCATCATCGTGCGCCGAGAGCGGCCGCACCCCGGAGCCCAGCTGTCCCTGTTCGACCAGGACGAGGGCCTGCGGCATCAGGTGTTCCTCACCGACACCCCGTCCTGCAGTGGTGGTTCCGCCCAGTTCCTGGAGGTCCGCCACCGCGGGCATGCCACCGTCGAGGACCACATCCGGTGCGGCAAGACCACCGGGTTCGGCCGCTTCCCCTCCCGCGACTTCGACATCAACGCTGTCTGGCTCGAACTCAGCCTCGCGGCGATCGACCTGCTGGCCTGGACCCGTGTCCTGCTGCTGGACGGCGAACTCGCCACTGCCGAGCCGAAGAAGCTCCGCTACCGGCTGCTGCACGTCGCCGCCCGACTCACCCGCGGCGGCCGACGCCTGCACTTGCGCATATCGGCGACCTGGCCCTGGGGAAACGAACTGGCCGCGGCCTTCCACCGCCTCGCCGCACTTCCCCGACCTGCCAGCTGACCGGCAGACCCCTGTCCGCCCACGACCCGAAAGACCCTGGAGAACCCGACCACCGCGCCGGGACTCAGCCCTGCCCAAGCACCATAATCGCGTCGTCCACCCAACAACTGCTGATCAGCGCCGCCGCCTCATCCCAACCGAAACGGCGAGGCTAACCACGGCCGCCACTAAAGAATCTTGAGATTGGCCCCAACCGTTTCTCTCCAGCGAGCCTTCTAGACCCTGAAGACAAGGCGAGGAGAGCGAGACAATCGTGATGGGAGTCCTGTCCGTGGCAGCTTGCATCTTCCGCCGGTGCGGTGGCCTTTGGGCATACCTGACCGAGCGGACGAAGGGCCGCACCGCCGTCGAGCTGGAGCGTGAACGAAACGCGGCGACGGCCACCGTCATCCCCCTGTTGGCGCCTGGCACCGATTTCATGGAGACGGAACCAGGCGGCCGTACCCGGGTGATCCGCATGGCGCCGACGGGGAATCGTGTCGACCGCAGCGTCCCTCGGGCCGGTGAACTGCCGTAGTGAGCACGAGGGAGTTCCATGACAACGAGGTCATCGCGTTGTTCCGCCTGCACTCGGGAGCGATGCTCGGATCACTGATGCGAAAGGGGATCCCGCCCCAGGCTGCGGAAGAGATCGTCAACGACGTGTTCGCCGTCGTTCGGCGGAAGTGGCCTCAGGTCCGCGACGGCAAGCCGCTGTCCTACGCCTATCGGGTCGCGGATCGCCTCTGCGCTCGGCACTGGCGCACGAGCCTGGAGGAAGAGAAGCACCTCCACTTCGGAGAAGTGGAGGTCGCAGACAAGCGCGATGAGTTCGAAGCGTTGATGACGAAACTGTCGTTGTTCGAGGCCGTGAGAAGTCTTCCTCGACAACAACGCGAAGTGGTCCGCCTCCGCTATCTCAGCGAGTTCAGCACTAGGGAGACAGCGGAGAAGATGGGTTTGTCCGAGGGGTCAGTAAAGAGCCACTTGAGCGATGCCATCAAGGCACTGCGATCCAAGGTGGACGGCGGAGACGCGGACGAGGGAAGGGAGGCACAGTGAACATGGACCAGGAAGAGACTGGCTCGGACACCATCTGGGAAGACGAGCGCGTCTCAAAATTCGCGGAAGCCCTGAACCGGATGCACGATGATCCCGCCGAGGCTGCCCGAATCGACTCGATCATCGACGACTTCGAAGAGGACCCCGGTCATGCCGTGCCTGGCCACGCCGTCGGCGACGACCCTGCCCAGTCGGTAGTTGTCCACATCCACAATGACGGCGAGAACAGCTCAACCCACTTTTCGATGGGAACGACGCCAGACCCGGCAGTTCCGGCAGCTGAGCCCGAGGCCGAGGCTTCCAAGCCCAGGCCCACTCACACCTGGGACCTGCGGTTGTCAGCACTGCCGCTGGTCCTCATGGCGGCAGTGGCGATGGTCGCAATTCAAACGAGCGCCACCGAGTGGCTGAGCGCCAGCCTCGCGATGGGCTTCGCGATGACGTCAGCCTTCCAGATCTTCTGGGGAAACCCAAGCATTCGACGACGCACAGCCATCGAACGCGCGCACAGGCAGGAACGGAAAACGAGGTCGGGAGCTGAACGGCCAATGGGTGCCCGGCGGATCATGTGACTGTCGGGCTGGCGGGTCGTTGTGCACGGCATGGGGCGGGGTGATCTGACGAATACGGAGTGGGTGCGGCTGGAGCCGGGGGCCTCCCCCTGAGTGGTGGACACGCTCGCGCACGTCCCGCCACGGGGCGCCGGTCCGCGTCCGCCACCGTATGCCGTCGATCAGCTGTCGCCGCGTCCAGACCGGCGGACGGCCCGACTTGATGCCCGAAGGCAACAACAGCTCCAGCCGGGCCCACTGGCCGTTCGTCAGATCCCCACGTCCCACAGGACGTGATCATCCACGACCAAGATCCACTTTTGCAACAGGCCCTAGACGCTGAGCACGCCGATGGTGATGCTGCTGGTGAATCCAGCGGCGCCGAGGATCGTTCCGGTGATGGCGGTCCGCAGGCGGCCGGTGCCGTGATGCGCGTAGTGGATGCCGGTCACGCCGGCGATGAGGGAGAGCGGCCCGGCGATGACGGCGAACGCGAGCGCGGGCGTCCACAGGCCGACGATGGCGAATACCCCGAGGGCGACGGCGGTGGGGCCCAGTGCGACTGCGGGTGTGTCGGTTCGGTCGGGCGTGGTCGGCTGAGGCATAACCTGACTCCCTGTTTGAACGCGTTCAAATCGTAGGGAGAGCGTACCAACTCGGGTCAGAGAGCACTTGGTTGGGGGCTACGCGGGACGGGCCGCTGGTCGGGGGCTGTCCGCCACAGGCGGCAAAGCCGGGCGCGTCCAAGGCTCAGGACACGACCACGCCCGGCCGTTCGCTCCGCTGAGGCGCTCCCGCCAGGCGGGACGCCCACCACGAGGGTGCGTTGCTCGCTCCCGCAGGGCGGAACGCGCGGCGGCACTGCGGGGCATCACTGGCGGGCAAGCTGCGGCCAGCCGCCGTCCCCGGGCCGCGCGGCGCCCCGCCGCCGACCAGAGAGCCCCGCGATGAGCGAGCAGACCACGCCCCTTCACGACGACTTGCGCGCCTTGCTGACCCAGGCGAGGCCGGACACCTACGCCCTGGCATACGCGCAACCGGACACCGATCCGTTCGTACTGGGGGAAGCACAGGCCCCCGTGGTGGGGGAGACGGGCGCCGCCCGCACCGGCCCCGGCAGCCCTCACCTGGTCCTGGAAGAGCTCTGCAGCGGGCAGGAGGAAACCCTGCGCCGCTGGCTTCAGCTGGACGACGGACAGCGCCAGCTCGCCATCATCGGCACAGACCTCGGTGAACTGCGTGAGTACACGCCCGGTGAACTGACCGCGAGCCTTATGCACGAGGGGACGAGCAACGAGGCCCCGATCACCGACTGGCTGAGCGGCTGGCTCTACCGGCGCAACGCCGAGGCGCAGCAGGGAACGGAGCTCGGCTGGATCGCCGCGGCCGCCGCCTGGACCTGCCACATGCGGGCCTTCACCCCCTGTCCGCCGCCGACCGTGCTGGCCCAGAGCCTCACCCGGGCCGGCGGCATGGACGAGGCCACCGAGGAACTCGTCACCGACACCGGCCTGAAGACTGCCGATCTCCTGGACCGGCTGGAGCGCGTCTACCGGCCCCGCAGCGACCTGGTCGCAGACTGGCGCACCGTCGCATCACTGTCCCAGGACGTGCCGGCCCTGAAAGCGGGCGCCGACTGGCTGCTCGACCAGATCGCCCTGCGTGACGCCCACGCCCAGCAGTTGCGGGCCGTTCTCGAGCCGGACATCACCGATCACCTCAACGACCTCCGCCGCGCCGGCCAACGCGGCGCGCCCGCCCCGACGCTCGATGCGCAGCGCACCGCCCACCTCGCCCAGGCCCGCGAGACCGTACGGGTCTACACCGCCGCCGCCCACAGCGGCCGCGAGCAGGACGCCCAGCACCTGCTGGACACCTTCCCGATCCCCGCCCGCACCCTTCACACCAGCGGCCCGGCGCGCACCTGGCAACACCGCTCGGCCACCGCGCGGGAAAGTGCCGAAGACCTCGCCGCGCGACGGCAGGCATCGGTGGCCGAGGACAGAGCCGACTACTTCGCCGACCCCGAACGCCTGCACGCCGAGACCTCCTATCTGGCCGCCCGCGAGGGACAACTGCACCTCGTGCACGATGCGCTGGGCCGTCTCGCCCACCCCACCGCACCGCCCAACGACCTTCCCCAGGCACTCGCCGACGTCGCCGCCGCGCAGACCCGGCGCCGCCTCATCGAAGCCTTCGGCACCCCCGAGCGGGCCCTGCAAACCCTGGACGGCCGGATCAGCTACCTCCAGCAGCAGCCGATCCCCGCGCACCGGCGCACTACGGCCGGCCCAGAGGCCGAACTGCTGGTCCAGGTACGCGACCAACTGCAGGACCTCACTGAGCCGGAACCTCAGCTGAACGCGGACCGCATCCGCGCCCGCCTCGAACAGGCGATGGCACGCCCCACCCCGGCTGATCCCACTCGCCCCACCGCGGCCGCGCACGACCTAGCACACGCCCATGGTCTGTCGGCGAGCCCTTCCGCTGGCGGAGTGCAGCGGTGATGCCGCCCCAAGCGCGCTCATGCCGCGCTTCCTTGCTGTGCGTGGGGGGTGCCCCTATGCATTTCGTCAAGGCGGCCCATTAGCTTGCTGATACGGACTGGGCAACGCAGGGAGTGCAGTGGAAGCGGCAGGCAGAGGTTCGAAGGTGCGGACGGTCGAGGCGTGGCGGGATGTCTACGGCTTGCTGGATGCCGTTCGGCAGCGGCCGGGTGCATGGGTGCGTAATGGCTCGTTGAAGGAGCTGGCGCTGATGATGTTCGGGTATCACCTCGCTCTTCAGGTCCACGGTGTCGATGAGGTATTCGAGTTCCATCCAGGTGGTGGAGAGTTCGCTTCCTGGCTCAGCCGGACCCGCGGGTGGTCGATGGCGACCGGGTGGGACGGCGCGATCATAGAGAACTTGCCTGGAGAGCCTTCGCTGGATGCGTTCTTCCGGTTGTTGGATGAGTACCGAGAGTCCTCCGATCCTGCGGCGTTGTAGAAGTGCGGGCTGCTGTGCTCATGTGCTGTTGTGGCGTCGGGCATGGTGAAGCTGTACGTGGCCCGCAGGATCAGCGAGGGCAAGACCTCCCGCGACGCCCAGCGCTGCCTGAAACGAGCTGTCCGCCGTCAGCTTTTCAAGATCCTCGAAGGCTCAGAGCGAACCGTGAAGATCTCGTCCGAACAGCTTGACTCGATATAGCAGCCTCGGGGGGAGCAGAGGCGGAGCGCCGACCTATATCGGGAGGCGGTGCGGCGGGGGATACGGGACACTCGGCCGGGTGATCGTGATGCAGCCCGTGCTGGAGATATACGCTCCTGACAGCTTCGCTCTGTGGCCTGTCGCCGAGGGGGAGCCGTTCAGGCACTTGGCACTCAACGGTGAGCTCACCTCTGCCGAGGTCGGGACAGCGGTGATGAGCATCGCCCGAAACAACGACATCGACCCCGACCCCGACGCCGGGGATGACCGCCCGCCTCGGCCGGCTGACCCGCTCGGGTCCTTCCTGCACGGGCTGCTGACCTACGAGTCCCTCTTCGCTGCCGGTGGCCTGCGGGTCATGGACACCACTACAGGCGTCACACTTCTTCCCGGTTGCTGCAACGGGTTGGAGGACTGGCGTGAGTGGTACACCGTCTTCGACGGCAGCGAACCGCTCTACCTCGGCCATGACCCGGACCCGGCCGCCGAGCTCCTCGGTGACACGGTCCGACTCGTCGTCGACGCCGAGCAGAGCGACAGCCCAGTGATCGAGTTGTCTGCCATCGAGCTTCGTCATCTGCTGGACGGGGCCGCGCGTGACCTCGCCGATTTCCTCGCGTCGGCAGCCGGCTGGCTCCGCCGACACCTTCCCGACCACGCAGTCCCCGTCACTGAGGCACTCGCCCGCCTTCTCGCCCTACCGCCTGGCTTCGTTTATTTTCACGAGAATTGACGGCGCCTTGCTAACAGTCAGTCAGACGAGTGTCGCTGGATCTTCGCCTGGCGACTGCCGATGCGATGGGCAGATCGCTGCCCTCAGACGTGGAGGTCACGCGAGAAGCCGGTCCAGCGGAGCTCTGTAGGAAGGTGCCCCGTGTCGTTGTAGAAGAGCACTGAAGCGGGTCTGCCTGGCGCGTATCGGATGACGGTCAGCGCGGCGTTGGCGTGGTTGAGGCCCATCCAGCGCCACTTCGGCGCGTCGAGGGCAGCTCGGACGAGCCAGCCGATGAGGAAGTTGTGGGTGACGATCAGTTCGTGACGAGGCTCGTCACCGTCGACAGGTTCAGCGAATCGCGCGAGAGCTGCCTTTGCCAGTTCCGGTCCGTGCTCGCGTTCTTCGGCCGGGAACTGGGACAGGTGAGCGAGCATGGCGTCGGCCGATTCCGACGGCAGCTCTTCCCGCTGCGGCATGTAGGGGATGTAATCCCCGGCCAGTTCCGATGGCTGCAGGGGAACGCTGTCGAGTTGCTCGCAGATCAGCTGGGCAGTCTGCTCCGCTCGTGGGAGTGGGCCATGGTGGATAAGCGAGAGAGGGCTGCGCTGAAGTCGCTCACCAAGCAGCACGGCTTGTAGGCGTCCCTTGTCCGTCAGCTTGCTCTCATCCGGTGAAGCTTCACCGTGCCGCGCGAGGTAGAGGTAGCGGGCAGCTATTCCAGTCATGGGCGAGATCCTCTGTCAGCGTTCATGATCTTGCGAACGTCTGGACGGACGCTGACATGTGCTGTGTGGTTCCGTCGCCGGCGGACGCATAGGGCAGAGGCACCCGCCAGCGACGAGTGTTGGTCATCCGGCCCTGGTCGGCTCTTCGGCTCGGGCTCGGGTGCTGGCGAGGCGGTAGGTCTTGGTCCAGCCATCTGGGGCTGGCACATGTTCCTGCCAGAGCACTGCGCCGAGTAACGGCTGCCAGCTGCGGCTGCACCATCAGCTCTGCGGTGGCCGCCCGGCTGCGGCGTAGTGCTGGTAGACCCGGGCGAGCCGGGCCGGTGCCCGGCCTTCTTCGTGCAGTTGCCCGAAGTGTTCCTGGTAGGCGGCGAAATGGTCGTGCTCGGTGGTGAACTGGACGTCGTGCGGGGAGATGCGGCGCACGACGATCAGCGGCACGGGACAGACGTTGACGGCGAAGCGCGGGTTGTGGACCGCGGGCGCCGGGCACGCGGGGTGGAACTGGCCGATCATGAAGCCGCGGCGCATCACCTCTGCCTTCACCGCTGCGTGCGCTGCGTCCAGGTGCCGCCACTGCTCCTCGCCCAGCTGGTCCAGGAGCGCGACCAGAGAGTGCAGAGCGGGCACGGTGCGCGGCCACGGGTGTGCTGCGAACCGCTCCAGTGACATCCGCAGCACCGTGGTGATCGCCTCCACCGTGTCCTCGGGGGCATCGTCGGCCAGCACCCGCTGGTGATGGGGCCCGGGCGTCCAGGATGCCCGCTGGACCACGACCACCCCGGCCCGGCGGGCGGGTACCACGAACGGGCAGATGGCCCCGCCGCGCCCCAACTCGTCGTGCGGTTGGCTGATGTACTGGCTCAGCCACGTCTCGATCGCCGCGCGCTGCCCGGCACAAGCGTCGTCGAAGGACACGGTGGCCGGCATGTCACCCGACCAGCCCGGCCCCACGCGCGCGCAGCAGCGCGCAGAGGGTGAAGACATCGGTGATCTCACCGGCTGCTGCCATCTTCTCCGCCGTGGCGAAGGGGAGGGCCCGAGCTCGACGGATGCCCTCGCTGTGCTCGACGTCGCCGACCGCGTCGATCCGCGCCGCGAACAGCTCCACCGCCCCGGACAGGATGCCGGTGTCGGGGTGCAGCTGCCCGAGGGGGACCAGCTCGCCGGCGGGGGCTGCTCCGATCTCCTCTTGTAGTTCCTTGGCCGCGTTCTCGGCAGGTGCCAGGCCGGCTGTGCCTCCGCCGCGGGGGATCTCCCAGTGCCAGGCCCGGGTGGCGTGCCGGAAGTGCTCGATGAGCACCACGTCCTCGCCCAGTAGCGGCAGGATCGCGACTCCGGGCTCCTTTAGGGAGGGCATCAGGCGGATGTAGGTGCCCGGCCGCCCGTCGGGAAAGCGCACCCGGTCCTTGACCAGCGTGAACCAGGCGTCCTGGTAGACGACCTCACCCGATGCCATCGGCCAGCGCAGGATGTCGATCGTGCCGCCGCCGGGCGGGCTCGTGAACAACTCGGGCTGGCTGTCTTGCAGGTGGGCGTAGGCGGACTGCGGGGTGTGATCCACCAGATCACCCACCCCGGCGCCCCGGTCGAGTCCACCACGGTGCGCGGGCATGGCGGGCGTCACGCGGCCACCGCCATCCGGGAGGCGCTCATGTCTGCGACGAACTCGTCGACCGCCGCGCGCGTGACATGTCCGACGGTGACGATGTGCGCCAACGGCCCAGTACAAGCCAGGTGCCACTTGTCGACCACCCACGGCGGCGGGCGGTCGAAGGTGACGGTCAGCGAGCCGGGGAAGAGGCCCGGATGGGCGCCGGCCTGCTCGAGCCGCTCGTGGGCGTAGTCGGCCGTGTCCTGACACCGCTTGATCAGCGCCGCCATGCCGGTGTGCCCCAACGCCCGCAGCCGCGCCCACAGCAGCAGGGCGGTGAGACCGCTGCGGGAGCAGGCCACGGTGCGGTCGGTGGCCGCGACGTACTCGCCCCCGTCCTGTGCGGGCAGCAGGTCGCGGCGTACCAGCGAGATGCCCGCGGGTACCGGCAGGCCGAGGACCTTGTGGCCGGAGATGTTCACCGAGTCCGCGCCGTGCGCGAAGGACCAGTTCGGCACCGGGTCACTGTGCGCGGCGACCAGGCCCCCGCCCGCCGCGTCGACGTGCAGGTACACCGCGCCGGCCGCTGTGCGCAGGGCGACGATGTCATCGACGGCGCCGCGCATGGTCGTGCCGCACGTGGCCACCACGATCGCACCGGGCCCACGCCCGAACACCGGGCGGATACGGCGCCGGATGAACGACTGGATCCGCAGATCCTCGGCGTCCATCGTGCCCTCGGGCAGCGAGCCCACGCTCACCAGTTCCATCCGCAGCAGGTCGCAGGCCCGCTTGATGCTGTAGTGCGCCTGATCCGAGGCGTAGACGCAGGCAGACGGCAGAACCCGGCGGGCAGCGGCCAGGGCATGCAGGATCGCCTCGCTCGACGACGAAGCCACGTACCCGTACACGTCATCCACCGTCGCCCCGGCGACGGTGGCGAAGTACTCCAGTACCGCCCGCTCATACGCCTTGGCCCCGACGTTGGAGGCGTCCGGGGAGTCCGGGTCACCTACGTTGTTGAAGAAGACGCCCAGCAGCGGGGCAAGGTCTTCGAGCCGGAAGTCGAGGTTGCCGGGGAAGCCGAGGACCCGCTGCTCCTCCTCGCGCAGGGTGTGGGCGAGCTTCAGCAGGTGGTCGGTGTCGGCCGCAGGGTCGGACGGCTGCGCCCCGATGGCCAGGGCCGCCTCGTGCGGGATCGGGGCAGGTATCGCGCTCATGTCATCGGCTCCACGGGCATCGGTCGCGCGGCGGGTGTGTCAGCCCATCTACGCGCCGCTCGCGCCCGTGGTGGCCGCGCGGCCACCACGGGCACCGCCGGGCGGGAGGAAGCAGCGCACAATCACCGCCCCTCTCCCGCCCGGTGGACCGCCCGGCCCCGGCGACGGTCAACGCCGCCGCCGTCCTGTTCGCATGCTGCGCGAAGGAACCTTCTACGAGCCCCGGCCGGCGGCCGCGGTCACCTGACCAGCGGCTCAGCCATGAGGACGACCCGATCGGCCTCGACCTCGAAGCCGAGCACCGGGTGGCCGCAATCGCCCTCCGGTTCCATCAGCACCGGCTTGCCCAATAGCCGCCCGATCTCCCGCAAGAAGCTGCAGAACACGTCCAGTCGCTCCTGGCCCTGCAACTCGCGCAGGTCAACGTCGAAGTCGATTTCCTCGGCATCGTGGAAACGGAAGATCGCCAGAACATCGGCAGTCGGCCAGACCCGCAGGTTTGGGCACTCGGCGTCCGCCGGGCGCGCCAGCACGGTCTGCGCCCGAGGTACGGGCAGCACCGTGTCGCCTTCCGAGTACTGCCATTTCCAGCCCTTCGCTTCGACGAGGTGAAGGACCGCCTGCCAGTCCTCCACCGAGGCATCGGGGACCCGCACGTCCGGCAGCGACCCCATCAGGCCCGGGTCGAAGAAACAGCTCACGTCATCCCACTGCAGATCAGGCACACCGCCATGCTGCCCGGCTCCCCGATCCAACGCAGCCCGGTTTCCCTTGACCAACCCATAGGGCACCGCCGTGGAAGCGCGATACACACCAGCACGGGGCGGTCGGACCCCAACACCCCAGCAGGGCCCCTGGCAGGGCCGTCCCGCCGGGGGAAACGCGGAGCCAAGTCGCTGACCCGGCACACGGGAGCAGCCCGGCCGCGACCGTGCCGACCGTGCAATGCCGCGCAGGATCAGCAGGGCCCGCAGCGCCTTCCCACCACGTCGAAAGGCCTCCCTGATGCTCCGCCGTATCGCGACCCGCTCGGTTATCCCCGCCGCTCTGGCCATCACCGCGGCCGCCGGCCTGACCATGGCCACAGCGCCGGCCGCCCAGGCCGTCGGCGAGCACCGCCAGTGCACGACGAACTGGGGAAACTTCGGTGCCACGGTGGCCAAGAACGCCTGGAACTACCGCACCGGCCCGTCCACCGCCTACCGGAGTCTCGGGTACTTGAATCGGGGCGACAAGGTGAAGGTCTTCTGCAGCAAGGGCTCCTGGAACTACAGCCAGCTCACCCAGCGCTCCAGGTCCGGGATGCCCAAGGGCACCAAGGGCTGGGTGCGCAACGACGGCCTGCTGAACCTCGCAGGCTGACCAACGCACCCCCTCGGACGGGGCTCACCAGCGCGTCCATACCGCTGCTCTCTCGCCACAACTCGGCCCCGGCTGCCCGCAACTGCCGGCCCAACCCCCACCCCCACCTGGGCGCCCGCTGATGCACGCCCGCTCCTTGTTTCCCCGCGTGCCAGGGGAAGGGCGCCTTCCCCGTCTACCTCCCGGCCCCGCCATGAAAGGACCGTGCAGTGGGAATAACCGCGAGACGTCGTCTTGCCACCTTGACGCTGTCGCTTTGCCTCCTCACCGGTGTCACAGCAGTCGGAGCACCAAGCGCCTCGGCCGTCGGTTCGTCGGCCTGCCGGTATCCCGTCGGCGGGCTCAAGGGTGATGTGGCCTTCAACGGGGTCAACTACCGGACCGGCCCCGGGACCCGGTACGCGTCCAAGGCACAGCTCTACAAGGGCGACGACCTGCGACCGACCTGCAGCCGTGGTGACTGGCTCTACGCGAAGCTGACCCGCCGGTCCAAGGGCGGACTGCCGGCGGGCACCAGGGGCTGGGTCCGCATCGACATGCTCAAGCTCATCGTGGGATAGCGACAGTCCCCAGGCTGAGGACGGCGCAGCCGTGCGGGCGCACGAGCCGTGCCGGAGCGGCCACAGTCACAGCCAGCAGTCTCATGGGCGGCGGCACCCCCTGGGTGACCGCCGCTTCGCCATGGGGGGACATGCCTCGAACCTGGCTTACCTCGCCCGATTCTGACCGCAGCCCCGCTCCAAGTGGCGGTACGCCGCCTTCGGTCGTTGAGCCACCGGGCGGGAGGCGCACCTGCGGTCTTCCGCCGACGGGGAAGCGGCGTTGAAGCCCCGTTCCCGCCCTGTTGGGCTTCTCGCCACAGCGGTCCGCCCCCCTTGCACCGCTGTCGCCGCCCGTACGGCGCGCCTGCCCCTGGGCCCGGCGTACGGGCGGCCCCCTCTCGCCCACCAACCCCCGTTGAAGAGGCAGGCACCGCCATGGTTCAGGCGCAGGTCCGCGATGTTCCCCGCACCCTCCCCGCGCCGCCTGGCCCCGTGCCGAAACCGCCCGCACCGGTAGCCGACAAGCCGCCGTCCTTCCGCGCCGTGCTGCGCCACCGATATTGCAGCCGCCTGCTGATCGCCTCGGTGGTCGGACGCCTTCCGCTGGGCATGGTGCCCATCGCGCTGATCCTCACCGCCCGGGCGGACGGCCATTCGCTGGCCACCGCCAGCCTGCTGGCCGCCCTCTACGGCATCAGCCCCGCACTCGGCCTTCCTCTGCTGGGACGCCTCGCCGACCTGCGCGGCCTGCCACTGCCCTGCCACCTCGGAGCTGGCCTCGTCGCCACCGCGCTCGGCGCCCTCGCTGTCTTCGGCACCCACAACCTGCCCTTCGCCGCCCTGTGCGCCGCGCTGGCCGGCGCCGGATGCCCACCCCTGGAGGGCGGCCTGCGCTCCCTGTGGCCCACCCTGCTGCCCAACGCCGCCCACGTGCGGACCGCCTACACCCTGGACTCCTCCACCCAGGAGATCGTCTACGTCACCGGGCCCGCCCTCGCCATCATGATGGCCACCTGGCTGTCCCCGACCGCAGCCCTCGCCCTGGCGGCCGCCGCCACCCTCGCCGGAACCCTCGCGTTCTCCACCACCCGACCCGCCCGCACCTGGCGGGCCGCACCACGCCACCGGGACCGGCTCGGCGCGCTGCGCCCACCGGCCATGCGCCCGCTGCTGGCCGCCCTGGTCTTCTTCGGCGCCACCATCGGCGCCCTCGACGTCGCCGCAATCGCCGCATCCGACCACCACCACGCCGCCTGGCTGGCCGGCGCCCTGCCCGCGGTCTTCTCCGCCGCCGGCATCCTCTTCGCCCGCTTCCAGCCCACCACCGCACCCCGGCCCCGCCACCTCGTGCTGCTGGCCGCCCTCTACGCGGCCTGCTGGCTCCCCTTGCTCGCCCCCGCCCCGCCTCTGGTGATCCTCGCCCTGGCCGTCCTGCCCGGCGCCCTGTTCGTCCCCGTACTCACCGTGGCGAGCCTGACCCTCACCTCCCTCGCACCACCGGGAACCACCACCGAAGCCATCGGCTGGCTCTCCAGCGCCATGCGCCTGGGACTCGCGGCGGGCACCGCCCTGGCCGGACCACTCGGCGGCCACTTCGCACTCCCGCTGCTCGCCGCCGCCCTGTGCGCGCTGCTCTTCACCGCCCGCACCACCACACCCCAACCGGTACCCCTAGCCGCGTGAGCCGCACGGGCTCTCACGGCGGTCGGCGCGAGAGCGGCCCTCACAGGGCGCCCGTCACACCCTTCCCATCTCCCGGAACAGCTACCCGGATTGCCGTGCCGGGCCCTGGCACCGCCAGGCCGCATCCCGGTCCGAGGGCTTTGGCCGCCCGCAGGCTCTCGTGCACAGCCGCCCGTCCCGTGGCCGGCCGCCGTGGCATCCACCGCCCCGGCGCTTGCCGCGAGCGCCGTCGGTGCGGCCCGTCCGCGGGCCTGACAGGCACCGCGTCCTCTACTCAGGAGACTTCGTGATCAACCTCAAGAACAAGCTCATCCAGCGTGCGGGCATCGCCGTAGCGGCCGTCGCGATGGGCGCCGCGGGCACCGTGGTGGCCGCCCCCGCCGCCCTGGCGAACACTTCCACCCAGGCCCAGGCCCAGGCGGCCAACTCCTGCCCCACCTGGACCGTGATGGCCCACGGGGTCAACTTCCGCACCGGCCCGAGCACCAGCTACCGGTCGATCGGTTCTGGTCTACAACAACGACCGCCTCGCCGTGTACTGCAGCAGCGGCTCCTGGTACTACACCAAGCTCGTCAAGCGCTCCAAGGGCGGGCTGAAGGCCGGCACGGTCGGCTGGATCCGCAAGGACATGATCAACCACCTCCTCGTCTAAGCGGCCTTGGTGAAGTTCGCCGCTGATCCTCGGATGCGGGTCTGTTGGCGGGTGAGCGCCCGGTCCACGGCGGTGCCGATGGCTTGGATGCTGGTGTGGGAGCGGTGCGGGTAGTCCTCGTACTTGGCCGAGCGCCAGACTTGTTCGATGTCGTTGAGTTCGGGGCTGCGGGGCGGGAGGTAGAACAGCTCCACTCCGATCTTCGCCAACTGGTCGCGGCGGCCCTTGAACGCCTTGGCCACGTGTACGGAGGCGTTGTCCAGTACCACCGTGCACGGCCGAGACCGTCCAGACGGGCAGTGCAGGGTCGACACCGTCTGCGGCCAGGGGCAGGGCGGCTGCCCCACCGGGCATACGGGCCAGCTTGGAGCAGACGAACTCGAGCAGCACGGCCGCGTCAATCTTGCCGGGAGTGCGCTCCCACAGCAGATCAGGAGCGGTGCCCACGATCAGGGCGCCCAGCACGTTGACGCGCCGGTTCTTGGTGTCCTCGCGCGGGACCACTGTCCGCTGGCCGACCCGCGACCAGGTGTAGCCGGTGGGCATGGTGGGGGCGAAGCCCGACTCGTCGAGGAAGATCAGGTCGCGCGTGCCCGCGTCGGCCTCCATCTGTAAGTCCGCAAGTCCTCCAGCCGGGCCCGCGCGGCCTGCTGGAGGATGGGATCGGCTTGGTGCCGGACGCTGTCGCGAGTGCGTTTCCACCGGAACCCCTCCCGGTGCAGCAGCTCGGTCAGCCACGCCGCCGACGGACGCACGCCCCGTTCCTTCTCCAGCCAGTCGCACAGCTCGGGCGCGGTCCAGGTCACCCCGGCCTCGGCCGAGGCGTCCAGCAACGTGCCCAGTGCCTGAAGGTCCTCGCCGGTGTGGGCGGGCCGTCCCGGACGCGGCGCATCGGCCAGAGCGTCGAACCCGCCGCCGGCGAAACGGTGCAGCGCATCGCGCACCGTGACCGGATTGCATTCCAGCAGGTCGGCGACGTGCGGCACGGTCAGGCCCCGATCCAGCAACCGGAGGCACTCCAACCGCCGCGCTCGTTACCTGACAGACCACGCCCGGCCAGCCGCCGACGCACCTCGACCTGCTGTTCGGACGTCAACTCCACCGTCAAGATCTTGGGCATCACCACCACTCCCGCCAAAGCCCCTGCCCCCACATGACGTTGACGTCACCGAGACCGCTTATCGCTAAGCAGTTCGCGTTCATCGCTGAGCGAGGTGGCGTTGCAGATCGATGTGCCGGAACTGGTACACCGCCCCGACCTGCCGCAGCACACCACGGTGTTCGTGTGCGTCGTGGAGGAACTCCATCAAGTTCAGTGGGATTCTGTGGCGCACGGCCAGATATGTCCTGGCGAGGACATAGTGCGGCCATGCCGATTGCGTCAGCGCGAACCCCAGTCCCAGTGTGAGCCCGATGATGCCTGGCACTGCGATGCCGATCCCGAGGCCGATTCCGAGCATCTGGGACGAGAACACGCCCACCAGTCCTCCCCCGCAGCCACCTGCCAGCGTCAGCGTGACGAACGAACGGCGATCCGAGGCGAGCAACGTCACGGGCCCGATGACGGTGGTGAGATCGGGTCTCTCGCTCTTGAGGCCGAACGTGACACCGATCATCAGGCCGACGGCGCACCCGGTGCCGAGACCGTCATAAACCGGGTAAGGGACTTCCGCCCTGATCGCGGCGCCGAATCCAAGTATGAACCCGCCCGTCAGTCCGGACAAAAGCCCCGTCGTGATCCTGCGGGGTGACCACCGAAGGCGCGTCCCCGGAGCGGGGTCCACCACGCATGCGGCCAGCGTCCCGATCACGGAGCCACTGATCAATCCAGCCGGTAGTCCCACAGCGACACCGGTTGCGAGGGTGAACTCGATTCCCACTACGACACCGGAAACGATTCCGAAGATGAGCGCGTCAACCACACGGCGAATAAAGACCGGTATGGCTTGATAGAGCTGCCACCAGGCCAGGTCCGGGGTGCCCCCGTGCTGATTCTGCAGGAACCGAGCGATGAAGATCAGGGTTCGGTCGGCTTGTTGGGCCGTCCAGTGAGGGGGACGGCGGCTGTCGCGGGTATAAGCGGCTGGGATGAAGGTGTTGAACAGGTGGGTGTCCACGGCAGCGCGGTCGGGGAAGGCCGTGGAGTTGCACAGTTCGTCCGAGTGCGGAGCCGGAGGCCCGGGGACGGCCTGGGGGCGGGGGTTGTAGATGGTGCGGGCCAGGAACAGCCCCAGCGGGGTGCTCAGGGCCTGCCCGGCCGGGGAACCGGTGCCCAGGTGTCTGGCGATCGCATCCCACCGCTCAGCGGAAGGGGCGTGCGGCCCGCCCGCATCCCGGCGTAGATATTCGGCCGCCGCGTCGGCGGCCAGCGGGAGCAGCTCGATGGCGGCAGCACCGTTGAGGCGGACCACGGTGTCCGGCCTGCTGAGGGCAGCACGGTAGGGGGCTACGCGACTGGCCAGGACCAGCGGCTGTCGGGCGGACAGGGATCGGTTGAGGGCATCCAGCGCGGTGGCGTGCAAAGCAGGGGGCAGTTCGTCGAAACCGTCGAGGAGCGGCAGGATCCGGCCGGCATCAAGCAAAGCCTGGGCCAGATCACCAGGGTCGTTCCCCGTGGTGACTGCGGCTGGAGCGGGCGTGCGCAAGCCTGGGTAGGTGCGCCGAAGTTGCGCTGCCAGCCACGCTTTCATCGGTTGGCGGGGATTCCATGAGGCCAGGGAGAACAGCACTGGCACCGGCGCATGGTCCGTGCGCCGTTCGACGAGGTCCTGCAAGAGCCGGATCAGCAGCACACTCTTGCCTGCGCCCGGCTCGCCCAGGATCACCAAGCGCCGAGTGGGGACCCGATCGGTGAACACCGCCCCGATCTGCGCGTCCCGGTCGGCCAGGCCACCGGAATGTTCCGGCCACCCTGCGGGGTCGCCGGGCGGTCCGCCGGGCCAGGCGCGAGCCAGGTCCCTCAGCAGCGGCCAGGGCTCGGCCAGATCGTCATCTGCGGCCCGCCAGGCGACGGGCAGCGGATAAGGGTCATTCACCCGGCGGACGGCCGCCTCGTCGTCCCACTGGCTCTTGACCGCCACGGCCAACTGCTCGGCAGCGGTGTCCAGATCCACAGCAGCAGCCTCGGTCCGGTCGGCGCGGAACGCCGCCCAGGCGAGGTAGGCCGGCGCCAGGCCCAGCAGTACCGTCACCGCGGTTGCGGCTGTCCCCAGGTCGAAGTGCCAGGTAAGCGCCAGGGCCCCGGACAGGCTGAGGGTGACGAGCACCAGATATCGCACACCCACACGGCTTAGCCCGTGGCCGGATCCCCCATGTCCCATATCCAGGGATCCTGCCGTACCCCATGCAGGCCAGGGGATAGTTCGGCAACATGGCCCGGCGCGACGGCGACGGCTGCTATGCGGACCCGGTGTGGTCCGCTGCTGGTCTCGTGACGTTCCTGTCGGCCACGAGCCACAAAACCGCCGGGCAAAGGATCAGCAGCTGACTTCGTGTCGTCCGCTTAGCTCCGGATCGTCCCCGGCCGCTGCCCGACAGCGGCCGGGGGCCCAGCCCCCTCTGCCTCCGCGCGCTCGCCCCCCGCCGCGTGATCGAGGGGCCACCACCCCCGCGAAAGGTGCCCCCGCCTGACCTCTCTGACCCCTGCCGCAACCGAGCTGACCGCACTGCTCACCCACCGCCAACATCCGGCGCTCGGCGCATTTCTGCCTGCCGGGTTCCCCAACTGGACAGCCGGGATCGACGCCCTGCGCGCCTTCACCCGCAACGGCGCCGACTTCCTCGAGGTCGGCGTCCCGGTCGAGTTTACCGAGTCTCGAAGTGCCCGGATCGGTCCTGAGCTGTGCCTTTGTGCCACGGACGTATCCGCGACGTTGGGTGTCTCCGATCGGCGGGTAGCGGCTGGGGCTGTCTACCGGTCAGTGCGGCCTTCGAGGAGAGCGTCGGCTGAAGACCGCTACATCGCGGCCCATACCCAGTACGAGGTCGCCCTCCAAGGTGAACGCGACGGCACGAGGATCGGCCGCTGCCAGGAGCCCAGCGGGCTCGCCGGTCCGCAGGTTCCACACCCGCGCCGTCCTGTCGGAGCTGCTGGTGACGGCGATCGGGGTGCCGTTCAGGATCGTGCAGGCCACCGCGTACACCCTGCTGGTGTGGCCGGTCAGGGGCTGGCCGATCGGGGTGCCGGAGGCCAGATCCCACACCCGCACCGTCCCGTCCCAGCTGCCGGTCACCGCGACCGGGGTGCCGTTCAGGGTCGTGCAGGCCACCGCGTTCACCGTGCTGGTGTGGCCGGTCAGGGGCTGGCCGATCGGGGTGCCGGAGGCTAGATCCCACACCCGCACCGCGTGGTCGCCGCTGCCGGTCACCGCGACCGGGGTGCCGTTCAGGATCGTGCAGGCCACCGCGTACACCCTGCTGGTGTGGCCGGTCAGGGGCTGGCCGATCGGGGTGCCGGAGGCCAGATCCCACACCCGCACCGTCCCGTCCCA
>NZ_JBSHNE010000041.1:36490-47032 GCF_053646035.1 Streptomyces sp. NPDC055287
GGTGTGGCCGGTGAGGGGCTGGCCGATCGGGGTGCCGGAGGCCAGATCCCACACCCGCACCGTCCCGTCCCAGCTGCCGGTCACCGCGACCGGGGTGCCGTTCAGGATCGTGCAGGCCACCGCGTCCACCGCGTCGTTGTGGCCGGTGAGGGGCTGGCCGATCGGGGTGCCGGAGGCCAGATCCCACACCCGCACCGTCCCGTCCCAGCTGCCGGTCACCGCGACCGGGGTGCCGTTCAGGATCGTGCAGGCCACCGCGTACACCGTGCCGGTGTGGCCGGTGAGGGGCTGGCCGATCGGGGTGCCGGAGGCCAGATCCCATACCCGCACCGCGCCGTCCCAGCTGCCGGTCACCGCGACCGGGGTGCCGTTCAGGATCGTGCAGGCCACCGCGGACACCGTGCCGGTATGGCCGGTCAGGGTGTCGCGGAGGGCTGGGGAGAAGTCGCTTCCGGTGGCCCATTGTGGGGTCCAGTTGTCCGGTGGGATGTGGCGGGTGAGTTGCTGGTGCTGGGTGACGGCGCCTGCTCGTGCGGCGTCGAGGGCGAGGACTTGTCGGCGTAGGGCTGCTGGAGCGGTGGCGTGGACGCTGAGGGAGGTTCGGTAGACGGCTGCGGCGAGTCGGCCGGGTTCGGTGTGAGCGTGGTGCAGGTGAGGCGTGAGGCCGCGGGGGACGGCGTGGACGAGGTACTCGGTGTCGTTGAGGACGTCGTCGAGGTGCCGGGCTGTAGTGGCGTGGGTGGCGAGGTAGTTGAGGGTGTAGGGGTGGGCGCGGGACCAGTCTCGAGTGGCGTCGCCGCGGTAAGGCACTCTGTCAGTGAGGACGTCGGTGAAGGCCGCGTGCACCGATGGTGGATCGGTGTCCTCGCGCAGGTGTTCGGCGAGGGCGTGGTGGTAGAGCCGGTAGGCGGAGCGGCCGTTCTCGGTGGCTTCCACGACGTAGGAGCCGGCTGTGTGGCGCAGCCACAGCAGGTCGTCGTCGGTGTAGGTGCGGCCGGCGATCGCGGATGCGAGCGGTGCCCAGATGTCTTCCCAGGGCAGGCCTTGGCCGTCGGCGAAGGCCAGCGGGCGCAACAGGTCCGCGGCACGCTGTGCGTCCGTGCCGAGGCGGCAGGTGAGGTCGTCGCGCATGGCCTGTCCGGGCAGGCGGGGCAGGCTCTTTTGCCACGTCGGGTCGTGTGGGTCGGGGACGATGTGGTCGGCTGCTGCCAGGGTGCCGGCGGTGATCCGGGCGACGAGGAACGACGTGCCGGCCGCCGTGGCAACCGCTTGTGCGACCGGCCGGAGCGCTTCTGGGCTGTGCCGGTAGGGGGAGGTGCGGCTGGCTTCGAGGAGGTTGCGGATGGTGTACGAGCGCAGGGCCTCGCGGTCGGCGTAGCGGGGGGAGTCGAGGTCGATGATCTCATCGCGGTCGGCCGCCGTGTGGGGGGCGATGCCGAGGCGGTCCAGGAGGTGGGGGCGGGTGCCCAGTAGCAGCCGGATACGGCCGCGGGAGTGGTCGATCAGTGGCCGCAGGATCCGCGAGCAGAGGCTGTCAGGCGTAGCGGCCTCATCGAGTGCGTCGATGAGCGCCGTGAACGGCCGCTGGTGCCGCTGGTTGTTGCTGCGGGCTTCGAGGGCTTCGAGGAGTTCGCCGGCGGTTTCGGCGCGCACGTGGGCGGCGGCGGCCAGTCCCTGCAGTACGTCGCTGTCGGTGAGGTTTTGGGCGTAGATGGCGACGTCGACTGCGTCTTCGTCCGGCGTCAGGTGGGGGGCGAGGTTGAGGGCGTTCACCGGTACGGTGCGGCGGCGTTCGGGGTGGGCCAGGGCGGCGATCAGGCCGAGCACGGCGGTCTTGCCGGAGCCGGGCCCTGCGGTGACCACCCGCCAGGCCGCCCTGCTGTCAGTGCCGGGATTGCGCAGCCAGCGGGTTATGTCGGCCAGGGCTTTGTGGCGGCCGCAGAACCACCATCCCTGTGAGGCGTCGCCGTGGTAGCCCATGGCGCGTACCAGCAGGCGGGTGGTGAGTTCGGTGTCGCGGCGGCGGGCCTGTTCGTCGAACTCGGCGGCCTGCTGGATGGCCAGGTCCACATCCGTTAACCGGGTGCTGTGGCGGGGGTTGGCCAGGAATGCGGGCGGCTCACCCGTCAGCCCGACTTGGGCCAGGCCGATGTACTGGTAGCCGGGCCGGTCGGGGTGGTCGTTCATCTGCTGTACGACGCTGGAGACCGACAGCTCTGGGGGGCCGTGCCCGGCGGTGGCCCAGCTGCCGATGGCGTCGTTGAGGAGCTGAGGGAAGAGTCCGGCCTGTGCTTGCTGGTGGGGCTGGGCGGAGGAGACGATCACCAGGCCGGAGCCGGTGGCCTGCCTCCACTGGCGGTTGATGCGCTCCAGCGCGGCCGCGGCCATCTCGTTGCCGCCCTGGCTGGAGTAGCACGTGTCGAGTACGAGCAGCAGGCGGCGCAGCTTGGTGTCACGCAGCATCGCCCGGGCCAGGTCCACGGTGGGCAGCGTGGTGTAGGCGATGTCTTGCGGGTCGGTGTCGGAGGTGTACAGGACGTGGTCGCGGTCGTCATCGAGGACTTCCCCGTGCCCGGAGATGTAGACGGCCAGCAGATCGTCCTCGCGGCGGTCCGGAGACTTGCAGAAGGCCCGTAACTGGTCGGTCAGCTGTACGCGGGTCGGGTCCAGGCCGAGCGCCGTCTGGTGCCGGTAGCCCAACGTGCGCGTGAATAGTTCAATGATGCGTTCGCGGGCGGCGATCAGTCCGGGGCGATCCCACTGCGGGTACTTGGGGTAGTGGGCGACGGCCGTGGCGATCAGGAACCGGCGCTGCCCACCATCGCCCGCCCTGTCGGCCGGTGGAGCACTCACGACAGGCCCCCGGCGATCGCCTTCCCGAACAGGGCATCGGTCAGGTACGCCCTCGCATCGTGTGCGTGGGAACCGTTGTGCACCCGCACGGACCGCAGGTGGTCACCGAATGCCGGTCGCAGGTCCTTCACCAGTGCCACGACATCGCCGTCGTCGGCGATGTTCGTCCACACCAGGTCGTCCCCTCCCGGCCACACGCCCCGCACCGGTCCTCCCACCCCCAGCGGCGCCGGCTCCAGCCGGTGAAAGATCAGGTTCGGGATGCCCAGGGGAGATCCGAAGGTGACCAAGGCCCGCACCTGATGTCCGGGCCGGGCGCACAACGCCTCGTACGCGACCACCGAGCCCAGGGAGTGGGCCACCACCACCCGGGTGTCCTCACCGATCGCGTCAAGCACCCGGTCACGGGCCCGGGCCCGCAGATCCTGGTCGGTGAGATAGCGGTGAACCTGCTTCAGGTCGAAGACCATCGCCCGCAGCGCGACCCCGGCAAAGAACCGCGACCCCGACAGCGCCCGAAGCGCAGCCTGCACCGATCGCGGCGTCGCCACGAGCGTATCGGCGTCTGGGGGCACCACCGCCGGATCGCTCTCGGCGGCCGCCTGCCACCACGCCAGCAGCAACTCCCGCTCGAAACCCTCCTCGACGTCGGCGGCGCTGTAGGGGGGATCTCCCACGGCAAGAAACTCCCCGGCCGGGCGGAACAAGTCCCCGTAGAACGCCATCGCCACATCCGCCTCCGCGAGAACGCCCGCGGATCCAGCCCGGCGCAGCCCGTCGGTCAGGGCAGGTCGCCACTCCTTTAAGAGGGAGTCCTCCCCGAGCAGCTGCTTGCCGATCCCGTGCACCCCCAGCACACGCGCCATCTGCCTACCCCCGCAAATCGCCCCACCTGTGGGAAGCACTTTAGAGGCAACCGTAGACCGGACGAGGGCAAACAAAGCGAACGCGCGGAGCTCGGGGCTGAGCTCCACGCGGGCTGCCTCCGCCTCGCCGCTGTCGCGATGATGCTGGCTCTCATCGCCTTCATCACCTACTACGTGGCGCAATCTCGCTGAACCTCAGGGCTTCGACGTGTCTCATGAGACACGTCGAAGTCTGGAGAACAGCGGCTGCTCTACCGCTACGACTACGGGACGCGCGTCTCGAGCACCCGGTCCTGGGTCAAGATCAAGCTGGCCGCCAGGTCGAAGTCCGGCATGCGGGCCGGCACCACCGCCTGGGTCTCCAAGGCCTACGCCGACCAGTGCGTCTACATGAACTGAGCAGATCCGCCCGCCCTGGCGCCGCAGCCGGATCAACTCGGCTCAGTCTCGCGGCGTACACCGGCCTCGCCACCCCGCAGCTCCCGTTGCGACCGGCGGCTTGGGCGCGCAGCAACGCGCGCCCAAGCAGGCCCTTGCCTCGCCGCCGCTGACCGCAGAGAGGCAGCTGTAAACCGCTTTGCGAACGTCGTGTGACGTCACAGATGCCTTCGGCGTCCGGCCCGCCCTGCACCCCAGGGCGGTAGGCGTCGCCGCCCGGGGGAGCAGCACCATCCGCCCGGTTGCGTTGCGGCGCTTCCCACGTGTGGTCGCCACCGGTCTGCCGCCAGGCATCTTCGTCGCGGTCCTCGCGGCAGCGACTAGGGGTGCGCCGGGGCCTTCTCGCTCGCCTTCTCGGCGGCCGGCTCGGGCGCCGACGCGGCATCGGCGTCCGCGGGCGCGGTGTACATCACCGAGTTCTGCTTGTTCTCCTTCTCGATACTCCCCTTCTTGACGAGGCTCTCCAGGCTGTTGCGCACCACCTGGACGGAGGTCGACCGGCCGTGCTTCTGGGCCAGTTCGGCGTGGACCTCGCGGGCCAGGTGCGGATGCCCAGGCTGAGCACGCAGAAGGCCCAGAACAACCTCGTGCAGCGGCGGCACAGCGTTCTTCGTGCCCTCGGCGACCGCCTTGGCCGCCTTCTTCACCGGCGCCTTGATAGTGACCGCCTTCTTCTTCGGCGCGGCCGCCCCCTTGGCCGACGCCTTGGTCCGCGCCGCCCTCTTCTTGGCACCAGAAGGAGCGGCAGCCACCTTCGATTCCTGCCGCGGCCGCGGCACAACCCGGGGTGCGGCAGCCTCGGCCGGTGCACCAGACTCCTCGGCCACGGGTGCGCTCTGCTGCTGCGCCACCAGCCAATTCTCATCGCTCTGCAGTTGCTTCAGACGCCCCCGCAGCTCCGCCTGCTCCTCACGGTTCGCCTTCAGATCGGCGGCATACTGCTCCGCATACCTGCTCTGAATGGGGGCGTTGTCGTTGTCCGGCTTCTCGGCCACAGCAACTCACTTTCCTCGTACGTACCTGGTTGTTGCCGCCGGATGCTACCCACCCTCAGTGGTTGTAGTTGCCTTCCTGCGCGATCTGCACTCCTGCGGGTACATGGGCTCCAGGGCCGAACTCACTGTCCTGCGTGCAATGGTGCTGCGGTCGTCCGCCACCCGGGCGACCGGAACCAGCCCCGGCAACACCCCGCCAGACACCCGGTCGCAGCCCTTCCGGCCCTGCGGTACCGGGGGAGGGGCGCGACCCGGCTGCGGCATAGGCTCGTAGGTGAGGCGGGGCCTCGATGGGGGAGGGGACGAGATGACGAGTTCGAGTGCCCAGTGGAGTGAGGGCGCGGCCTGCCGCAGCTCCGACCGGGAAGAACTGTTCGCAGACGCCACGCGGCAGAACCGGGTCAAGACGGTATGCGCCGGGTGCCCCGTTCGTACCGAGTGCCTCATCGAGGCCCTCGACAACCGCATTGAGTTCGGCGTGTGGGGCGGCATGACCGAGCGCGAGCGCAGAGCACTGCTGCGCCGCCGACCCCACGTGACGTCGTGGCGGCAGGTACTGGAATCGGCGCGGCACGCTCACGAGCAGCCGAAAGTCAGCTGACCGGCGACCTCAGTGCAGCCCTGCCGACACACGGAGGCACCCCACACGTGGAACTCCCGCACCGGGGCGCCCTCTCCGATGCCCACGGATCGCAGCAGATGACGCAGTACCTCGCCGGCGTCCAGGCGGCCGTCAACAACTGGGGCGGTGCACTGCCGGTCGACCCTGACCACCCGGAGCGCCGACAGCTGGCCTTCCCGCTGGCCCATCTCCACGGGGTGGGGCGCATCGTGACGCGCGGGGCGGCCGTTAGGCTGGCGGAGCCGATGGCCAGGGGTTCCCTGGTCCCCGTGGGGCCCGCGAGTGAGATCCGGGCCCCGCAGTCGTCTCTGCCCGACGATCCCCTCGACACGGCCCGTGCGCGAGAGCGCCGGTGAACCCGGCCGCGCGCGGCCGCGTCGCGGTCAACGCGGTGCTGCCTGCCGCACGGGCGCCCGCCCTGCGGCACCGACAGCCACGCACAAGGGCGGGCCGGACCCCGGTCGGACACCGGCTGCACCTGCTCTGAAAGCGTCACAGCGATCCCTGGCGAACAACCACATCGTCCACGGCAAAAGCGGCGGAGCGCACCCCCCACCACGTGAGGAGACCAGCGGTCGCTGCCCAAGTCGCCTACGGGCAGGGGCTCATGGAGCTACGGTGGGTGATCACGGCGGGACGAGGAGGGGCTGATGACAGAGGCTGCGAGCGAGCGCAGGGTCCTGCTGGCGGACGTACCCCGCCTTACAGCGGAGGAAATGATCAGGTGCTTCGACGAAGACTTCCGCAACCTCGTCACGGTCTCCATCGCCGATGCCACCCGGCGCCTGTCGCGCCCCGTACGCCGGCTGCTGCGCGGGCCGGAATGGCACCTGGACTGGCAGGACGCGCTGCTGTGGGCCGAGGGGGAGCTGCAGGTATCGGCTGAGCGCATGCGCCTGACCGGCGACGGCCGAGCAGAAGGGGTGGAGAACAAGCTCCGCCGTGTACGCGCGAATCTGCACGAAGCCCGACGCGTCAGCGCCCAGTACCGCCGTGAGGCATACGAACGCTCACCCGAACACCTCAACGCGCTCAACGCGCAGCACACCGCACTGTCGTGGCTGACCAAGGCCTTCCCCGCGGACTACAGCCGCCTGGTGGAACAGGCCAAAAGGGATCGGGGCATCGTCGAGCCGCCGCCGCATCCTCCCGCCCAGGACGTCTTCGATTCCGTCGAAGAAGCCTGCGAGATCGGCTGGCTGAAGGTGACCA
The DNA here is from genome assembly GCF_053646035.1 of Streptomyces sp. NPDC055287. NCBI lineage: Bacteria > Bacillati > Actinomycetota > Actinomycetes > Kitasatosporales > Streptomycetaceae > Streptomyces > Streptomyces sp. NPDC055287. Next base: position 43,477 of record NZ_JBSHNE010000041.1, read on the forward strand.
TGACCCCACCCGTCGCCCGCCTGCTGCAACAAGGCCAGGTCTCGTTCCGCGGCGCCGTCGCAGACGACGCCAGGGAACAGAACGAGCGCAACGTCCTGCTGCGCCACCCGCTGGCCGTACGCCGGTGGAAAGCAGCCCTGACCGAGCTCACCGAGCTGACCACCAGCCCGGCCAAGGCCTCCTCCAACACCGCGCTGGGCCCCCTGAACGTCGACCTCAGCCAGCTGCCCCACGACGACGCCATGCAGATCATCAACGCCCGACGGTTCTACTGCGCCGTCCACCAACGCCACCTCGAATGCGACCGCGTCGTACGCCACCTCATGCAGACCGTCGCCACCCGCAAAGACCACGCACCCCAAACCCACGCACGCCGCGAAGCGATCGAGCACGCCGACCGCACGCTGGCCGCGCAGCACCCCCACGCCTACGCCCACATCCGCAACGCCCTGCACCCCTACGAAGCCAGCCCCGGCCAGTTGGACCCCGCACTGCTGCCGGCAAACGCACGCGGAGCCCTCAAGAGCCGGCTGATCAAAGAAGCCCAGCAACTCCTCCCCGAGAAGGACCCGAGTCCGGCCGCCTGAGTGCGACGGCAGCCTCCAGGACCCGTGCGGGGGAGACTGTGGCCAGTAGCTGAGACCGCGACGGGATGAGGCGCCCGCTCATGCTGCGGTGTGCGGCCCTGCGCAACGTGCGAATGGAACGCAGGGCCGCAGCCGCCAGTCCTGTCAAAGAAGCGGCCTTCCGCCAGACCGTACGACCCCTGGCAGACCACAGCACGCTGCGCCCGGCCGAACGGCCGTGTCAGCACGCACCCATCGGGAAGGATGGCCCCATCGCCCCTTAAGGCCCCCACGCCGCCGGACCGAAACGTGCGGAATCAGGAACAGTGGGCGCGCCGCCTGGAAGCTGGCGGCGCTCGTTGACGGACCGCCGGGGGCTGGGCCGCAGGGTGCCCGGCCGGGCGGCGTTGCCCCAGCACGGGGCACCGCCTAGAGCGGGCGACGCCGTCTTCACCCCAGCGGGTCGGCCGACTGCTACATCACCTTGGCGAAGAGGTACCTCGTATCACCCATCTCGTCGCCGGTGTGCTGCCGACCGATGAGGACCTGGTTCTCCGGGGCCTGGACGTTGCTGTCGAACTCCTTCACCGGCGCGGTCCATTCGGCGGCAATGAGGGCCATCGGATTGCCCCACAAGTCGAGGAGTTCCGCCACGTGGTAGGTCGTGGTGCCGTTCTCGTCACCACTGTGGGAGCGGCCCACGATGACGCGGCCCTGCGTTGCCGTGTATGCGGTTCCGCCGGACTCCTCGATCTCATCGCTCCGGACGACCTTGCCGACTTTGCAGTTCTGACCGTTCTGCTGCACGGTCCCGTAGTAGTAGATGGTCTTCCCTTCTTCATCACCCTCGTGGGAGCGACCAACGAGGACCGTGTTGGCGGGGGCGATGAAGTCGTGGTCCGACTCCTTTACGGGCTCGCTGGCTTTGATGTCCACAACCTTGATCTGTGTCATGGGGGTTCCTCCCGCTGTAGGTGACGGCGCCCGGAGCCTGGCCCCGTCCGATCTCGACGTTCACCCTAAGTGACCATGACCCTCCACAGGGTGACATTCAGCCTTCTGCCCCACGGTCGTAGCGAGCGAACCCACGCCAGGCTCAACGCCATAGAGGCAGAATCGCCACCGGTTCCCAGGGAAAGTCCTCCGGGATTTGGCGAACTCGTCGGTTTCGGGTAGTCGGCGACAGTATGGTCGACGCGGCCATCCTGGAAGGCGACATCGTCACCGTGAGGCACCAAGGCACGGCGGAAAACGGCGACATCGTGGCCGCCATGCTCAACGGCGAAGCCACAGTCAAAGCGGCTTCGCCGCGATGGAGCCAACGTGTGGCTAGTGCCGGAGAACGACCTCTACTCACCGATCTGGGCCAACGAGGCGGACGTACTCGGCAAGGTCGTAGCGGTCATGCGCAGCCTGCAACCGACCCAAGCCCACGGCCCTCAACCTCCCCCACCCACCAGCCCCAGGGCGCGCCACATCTGTGCGACTGCGCCACGTAGAGGGCGATGGCGAACACGTCGAAGCCGACACCTACGGATGCGTCGGGTGCGGTGCGCCATATGGTGGGACATCAACAAGTGTCCATGGACGCCCGGAAGGCTGCGTCAGCCGCGCCGGGATGCGGCGGCCGCCCGTGCTGTGGTGTGCGGCCCTGCGCAACGTGCGAATGAAAACGCAGGGCCGCAGCCGCCAGTCCTGTCAAAGACGCGGCCTTCCGCCAGACCGTACGACGACTGGCAGTCCACAGCACGCTGAGACCGGCCGAACGGGCGCGTCGGCGTTTCGGCTGCGGCGCTCGAACTGACAAGCGGGAACCCAACTGCCGGCTCTCCGGCTTCCAGTCAGCGTTCCGTGCTCCGAGCCGCGTAGTTGTCCGGTGCCGGATCAGCCGCTCGGCGAACGCCCGCTACGGCTCTCGCGGCTGTCACGGGCACGTGGATCAGTCGCCCCGCGCCGGGCGGCCCGCACACTTTCCTCAAGCGCGGCCATCAGATCCACCACCGGCGCGCTCTCGGCCGGCTCGGCCAGCTCCTTGCCCCCGGCCTTGGCCGTGACCAGCTGCTCGAGGGCTTGGCTGTACTCGTCACGAATCTCCCGTTCCTCGATGCCGGTCAGCTCTCTGATCAGCACCTCGGCCAGTTGTAGCTCTCGGTCCGTGACGGGTGTTGGCGGTGCGAGGTCGCCGGGCTCCCGCAGCTCGTCGCGCCAGAGCAAGGTCTGGAGAACGAGGACCCCGTTGCGTGGTCGCAGCACCGCCAGACGCTCGCGACTGCGGATGGCGATCTTGCCGACACCGACGTAGCCAGTGCGGGCGAGCGCCTCGACGAGCAGGGCATACGGCCGGTGGGCACCAGGGCATCGGGGCCCGCGTAGTACGGCTTGCCGTAACTGATCGGGTCGATGTCCTGCCCGGGTACGAAACCCATGATCTCGAAAGCGCTTGGTCGGCAGCGGAAGACGCGCCAGGTCGTCCTCCGTGAGCGGGACCATACGCCCCCCGGGCATCGAAACCCCGCGCCCGACTTCTTCGAACGGGATCTCGCGGCCCTCCGCCGCACAAAAACGCCGGTGCTCGACCCTGCTGCCGTCCGCGCTGTGGATCTCGTGCAGCCGAACAGGATGCTCTTCGGTCGCGGCGTACAGCCGGATGGGCAGCGCGACGAGCCCGAACCGGACAAGGCCAGACCACGTTGCCTTCTGCATGTCCTCAGCGTCATGCGCCGCTGGTCAGGGCGCAATCTCCGACACCCGCCGCTTCGACGTCCCCGTAGCCGCCCGGGAGGGGCCTCGCCAACGCAACGCCCCCACCTCCCCACCTGGATTGCGTACCCCTTGACGGTGATCCGCTCACGAACGCATCGTGACGACTACGCACGAACCCACCCCAAAGGGGGTCCCACCGTGTCACTCACCTGGCGCTACCACCTACGCCCTGACGGCTCGTTCTCCCGCTCGGCGAACATCGACGGAGCCCTCGACTCGGTCACCGA
>NZ_JBSHNE010000042.1:0-46750 GCF_053646035.1 Streptomyces sp. NPDC055287
TCACAGCGAGTTGGTTACAAGTCTCGTCCGGAATGCTCATACCACACCAACGAGCTTCAGGACGGGAAGCAACACCTTGATTCCCTGCAAGCCCTAAGGGCTGTCCCGTAATGACTGATCTTGGTGTCATGATCTTGCCATGTCTGGTCTGATCACGTCGTCGGAACCATCCTGGACAGCCCCGTTCACCGGGCTGAACCCGCGTCAGTTCGGCAAGCTAGTCACTGCGATGCGGAGCGAAAGTACGGACCAGGTGCGCAAGGGTCGACCGTGGAGCCTGACTCTGGAGGACCGGATCCTGCTCGTAGCGGCTCACTGGCGTACGAACTTGACGCTGCGGCACCTCGCCCCACTGTTCGGGGTGTCGAGTCGGCCGCCAACCGCATCATCGGCCACCTCGGACCGTCCCTTGCGCTTCAGCCCCGTCAGCGGTTCCGTAAGGACGCCGTGCTGATCGTCGACGGCACCCTAGTGCCCACGCGGGATCATACGGTTGCCGAGCAGTCGAAGAACTACCGGTACTCGACCAACCACCAGGTCGTCATCGACGCCGATACCCGACTCGTCGTCGCCGTCGGCCGACCGGTCACGGGCAACCGCAATGATTGCAAGGCCTGGGAACCTTCCGGTGCGAAGGCCGCCGTCGGCCGGGCCACAGTCATCGCGGACGGCGGCTATCGGGGCACCGGCCTGCTCATCCCGCACCGCCGTGAACGCGGCCAGACCGAACTGCCAGCTTGGAAACAGGAGCACAACACCTCCCACCGCAAGGTCCGGGCCCGCGTCGAGCACGCCTTCGCGCGGATGAAGGCATGGAAGATCCTTCGTGACTGCCGTCTGAAAGGCGACGGCGTTCACACCGCCACGCAAGTGGCGCAAGCCACCCAGCGCCCGTCTGACTGCAGCCTGCGGCAGCACCGTCGGCACCTCTCCACCTCGGCAACAGCCCACTATCCGCACCGCCTTGAGACCACCGCTCTACCACCGAGACCACCTTCGTGATCGCGAGCGAAACGCAACAGTTCGCGAAATCGCCAGTAGTTGCTTGTGAAACTAAAGTGCGCAACGAGGAAGCGGTATGGTCACCGGTCCTGGGAGAGCTTGTACAGCTCGGCGAAGAGACCGCCGACATCAAGGAGTGTCTGGAAGTCGCCTTCTTCGAGCACGCCTGCGCCGTCGAGGACGACGACGCGATCGGCGCTACGGGCGTTCTCTGGGGGTTCTCGGGCTGTGGCGTGACGTCGTACGAAGCCTCCTCGTTGGGGAGGTTGCGACGGTTCTCAGGGGGTGCGGCTCTGCGGTGGATCGTTGGGATCGACTCGTGGAGTAGGGGTACCAGTGCGTGCATTCCCTGTACAGCTGCCGTCAGGCATCCGGTACTGGACTGTGCTAGACGACGAGTTGGAAGTGGTGGAGGAAACCGACCGCTTCCTGCGGGATCTGAGGCTGGCCCGGGGGCGGGCGGAGACAACGACGAAGGCGTACGCCGAGGCCGTCGTGCTGTTCCTGGTGTGGTGCGCTACCACCGGGCGGCAGTGGCGGACCGCCGCCCGGGACATTGGGCTGTTTATGCTCTGGCTGAAGTGGACCCCGGGGAACAGCGGTCAGCGGCGTGTGGTGGTGCCCGGGCCGGGTGCGAAGCCGGTCCGGGGCGAGCGCCGGATCAACAAGGTGCTGACTGCCGTCCGGATGTTCCTGGTACATGCCGTGGTGAACAAGGCAGCTCCCGCCTGGGTGTTGGAGCAGATCTACGAGCTCGGCGACGATCGCGACCTGCCTCAGGAGGCTCGCGGCGAGAGCGGTGCGATGCGGTATCGGATGCGGGCCCGCCACGGGCTCCAAGAGCCCGAGAACGCCATCGATCGGGCCAGTGACGAGGAGATTGTGGCCATGTTCCTGAAGTGCCGCTCCGCCCGCGACCGGCTCATCCTTTTGTTGTTGTCGCGGGTCGGACTACGCCCGGGGCAGGTCGCCGGCCTGCGCCGGTGTGATCCGCATCTGCTGATGGACTCCCGCTCGCTGGGCTGCGACGTCGAGGGCGCCCACGTCCACGTCATCCGGCGTGAGAACGAGAACCGCGCCTGGTCGAAGTCGAAGAAGTCCTGGGCCATGCCCGTCGACTTCCTCGTGGTGCAGGCATTCGACCAGTACGCGCTAGAACGGCACGAGCGCCTGGGCGCCGGTGGCAGCGACTTCCTGCTGGTCAACCTGTTCCGGCCGCCCTACGGGGCGCCGATGACGACCGACGCGATCGGCGAACTGTGTGAGTCGTTGTCCCGGCGGGCCGGGCTGGGCCGGAAGATCGGCCCTCGGATGTGTCGCCATGCGATGGCCAGCAATGTCGCCGATGCCGGCGGCAAACTGGACGAGGTCCAGGCCCTGCTCGGGCAGAAGAGCGCGGAATCGCCGCGACCCTACCTGCATCCCAAACCTTCGCGACTTCGCGAGGCCGTTGAGCGGGTGCCCCTTCCGCGTGTGAACACCAAGGAGGGCGATCGATGACGATCGCTCTGGTCGAGAACCTGCCAGCAGAGCTGGACGACGTCACCGACGCTCTCATGGGGGCAGTGACCACAGAATTCCAGCAGCTCATGAGCTGGGATCCAGAAGGTCGCCAACTGGTCTTCCCCCGTGATCACCCTCTGCTCGGCGGCCCGGAGTGCCCGGTGACGGGCTGCGACAAGGTCGTCTTCCACACGAAGGACCATGGGCTCTGTGTGGGCTGCGCGAAGCGTCTGAAGTCCAGCGGGCAGGGCTTCGAGGAGTTCGTGTCCACCGCCAAACGGCACTGGCGCTCGATCGGCGTCAGCAACTGCCGGGTCTCGGAGTGCGGGCGCCCGTCAAAGACATCACGCGTCGGGTTGTGCAGTGCCCACCTGGGCCAGAGGAAGTCGCTCGGCCTGTCGGTGGAGGAGTTCATCCGCCACCCGTCCGTCAAGCCTCTGCCCGGCTTCGGCCCCTGTGAGGTCGCTGCGTGTCCCCGATCCCGCGACGGGCACAGTCGCCGGTACTGCATGGCCCACTACCAGCGCCGTCTGCTGGAGGTAAATAAGGGCAGCACACTCGATGAGGAGATTTGGCGGCTGACGACCCCGGCCATCGCCCAGGCTGGCGTGGTGAGTCTGCTCGGCCTGCCCGACCGGGCTGTGGCCGAGATCCTCTACGGGCTCCAGGAACGCGTCGCTGCCGGCATCAGGCACAAGGACCACCACGTCCGGCCCTTCTGCGATCTCGTCCGAGCCCGGCAGATCGATTCTCTGGCCGAGTTCGACGTCTCCGGCCTGAGCAAGATGAACGCCGCGCTGGCGAAGGGGTTCCTCAAACACGTTCTTCGCTGGACCATGTCACCGGAGACCGAGCGACACAAGGACACTTGGAACGGCGCCGCGTTCGGCATGACCGGCTACCTCCACTTCGAGAAGATCAGCCAGCCGTGGCTGCGCAGAGCCACGCAGGACTGGGCCGTCGACGACGCTCCCCGGCACCGGGGCACCAACCCCCGCGGGGCGATGCAGACGCAGATCAACTGCATCGTCAGACTCTCCGAAAGCCTGCGGCTGAACCGGCCGGACAAGGGCATCGACCCACGGCTCTTGGGCCGCGACGACATCGTGGCCTTCCTCAACCGGATGCGATACCTGGTGCAGCAGGGAGAGGTCGCAGCCGCCCGCCACGTCACCGATGTCCGGCACTTGCGGCGCATGCTCCTACGCATGCGAAGCCTCGGGCTGACCCAGCCTGACCAGCCCCTGCACGGCCTGCCCGAGCGATTCACGCTCCGGCCCGAGGACATCCCGGACGACCCCGAGGACACCGCGGCCGGCCGCGATCTCCCGCCGGAGGTAATGCGCCAACTCTGCGAACACCTTGACGCCTTGGGCGCAGGCGGCCTGCAGGCCCGCACTGCCGTCGAGCTGCTCATGGACACCGGCCGCCGTCCCGACGAGATCTGCAAACTGCCCCTCGACTGCCTCGAACGGGACGGCGACGGCGAGCCCGTCCTCGTTTACGACAACCGCAAGGCGCTCAGAAACGGCCGACGGCTGCCGATCGCCAAGGCCACCGCAGCCCTCATCATCGAGCAGCAGCAGCGAGTCCGGGCCCGTTTTCCCGACACCCCGCCCAAAGACCTCGCACTACTGCCGACACCCGTCGCGAACCCTCACGGCACGAAGCCCCTGACCGCCAGCTGGCTCGGCGTCCGCCACCGAGCTTGGGTCGTCTCCCTGCCGGACCTTCTCGTCCCCGCCGTCGTCGAGGTCGCAGGCGAGCGCGTCACGAAGATGCTGCCCTTCGACAAGGCGATGATCTTCCCCTACGCCTACCGCCACACCTATGCACAGCGTCACGCAGATGCTGGCATCCCCGTCGACGCCCTCAGGGTTTTGATGGACCATCGCCAACTCGACACTACACAGCGTTACTACAGGGTCAGCGAGAAGCGCCAACGAGATGCGGTCGAGCGTGTCACAGCGATGCAGTTCGACCGGCACGGCAAACGAGTCTGGCGGCAGGTCAAGGCCGTCCTTGACTCCGAGCACGCCCGCCGGGCGATCGGCGAGACCCAGGTCCCCTACGGCACCTGCACAGAACCATCGAACGTCGCCGCCGGCGGTCATGACTGCCCGGTCCGGTTCCGCTGCGTCGGCTGCAGCCACTTTCGCACCGACGTGTCCTACCTGCCCGACCTGGAAGCCTACTTGGCCGATCTCCTGCGCAACCGCGAGCGCTTGGCCGCGTTCACCGACGCCGACGACTGGGCCAAGGGCGAGGCTATGCCCTCGGACGACGAGATCACCCGAGTGCGCCGTCTGGTCAAACGCGTTCGCGAGGAACTCGACGACCTCACCGACGAGGACCGGGCGCAGATCCAGCAGGCCGTCACCGTGGTCCGCAGAACGCGGGCGAACGTCGTCTCGCTCGGCATGCCGAAAGTGAGGCAACCCCTGCCCGACCTGCGTCCCGAGAGGACCGCATGACCCCCAGCATGATCGACGGCAAGCGAGCCGACTCCGCACGGCGCCGAGAGCGCGTGATCAAGGCCCTGGCCGCGGCCCTGCGGACCGAAGGCGACGTCACCGTCTCCGGCCTCGCCCGCGCCGCCCGAGTGGACCGCAGCTTCCTCTACCGTCACCGTGACCTGCTCGAACGCGTTCACGCCGCTGCCAACTCGCCTGTCGAGGATGGACGACTGGCTTCCGTCAGCCGAGCCTCCTTGCAGGCTGACCTGGCCAATGCGCTGGAGCGGAACACCCGTCTCGCCGCCCGAGTACGCCAGCTGGAGAAGCGGCTTTCCGAGCAGCTCGGCGAGCAGGCGTGGAACGAGTCAGGACTCGGAGCCCCAGCCGACATCGACCAACTCCAGCGACGTATCAGCATGTTGGAACAGGAACTCGCCGAGAAGAGCGGAGAACTTGAGGAAAGGACGGAAGAACTCGAAGCAGCCCGGGCCGCCAACCGTGAGCTGACCCGAGCCGTGAACCAATCACACTCCAGTGGACAACCCATCTCAAGTTAGCTCGAAGGCTCGGGCCGCGTGATGACCCTGCGTTCGTCATCAGTACCTCGAATTGCGATGACTTGTCGTTCATGCTGCCCTGGAAGAGCAACATTCTCGTCTCTCGAGACGCGCCAGACCCCACCGAGGCGCAGATGCCGAATGGCACACTCGCACTCAAGGACTCGTGATGCTCAGGAAGCTGGCTGCTTGCTTCGGGGGAGCAGCTCTCCTTATCAGCGTGACGGTCGCTCCCATAGCGATATCTCAGGCGACAGCAAGCGCCAGATCACCAATATCTGAGCATTGTCGCGATCTTTACTTCTTTGGTGGGCACGGGCTAGGTGAAGGGGGAGCGGATGACTGGGGGAGCACCGTCCAAGACGTCTACGACAACTATGTAAAGGGCATAAACAACGCCGACCCTGATGCGTCGGTCGACGGAGAGGCCATTAAATACCCAAAGACAGAGTTTCCTGGATTTGGTCCTAAAGAATTCTTGAGGGAAAGGCTGGCCGCCGAGCGGCATGAGATAGTACAAGGCGCCAAAGCGCTGAACCGGCAACTGGTCGATCGGATAGGAGATTGCCGGGGTGCGGAAAACTATGTCCTCGTTGGATTCTCGCAGGGTGCGTGGGTGATTCACCAATTTCTGAAGGATGCACCCCAGGAAATACTTGATAAGATCTCCGGGGTTGCGGTATTGGGCGATCCCCAGTTCGCAGGTACGGGAATCATCTCGAAGATATTTACAAACTATGCGATCAAACCCTACTTCCCCCCCGGGGTCAGGCATCAGAGTTTGTGTCTTTCGTATGACCTTCCGGGGGCGGGACGCGCCGTGAACGACCCGATCTGCCGATTCTCTTACACAGACCTTGCGAGAGGAGAAGACTCAGACCTAAAGAACTGTGAAATGGCCGCCAAGGGGCTAATCAACACAATTTGGTGCCCGCATCTTCGCTATATCCAGACGGGTGGAACCAAGCGTGTAGCTGACTTCCTTGTCAGTGTGAGCTGATTGGAGATCAGGTCGGTGGATTGTGTGCCGGCATCTCGACTGGAAATGATCATTTGCAGGTGATTGACGCCGCGAAATGCCTCCACGCCAGGGACTGAATGGGTCCATCGTCAAGGCCCATTGCTCAGAAGGGAAGGGTGAGTGATGGGAGATCTCAAAAACGTCAGCTTTGCCTTCTTGAGCGGTGTTGCGCGGCCGAAGGCGTTCGCCGCTTTGGGCTCGATCTTTGCGCTTCTGAGCCTCACGCTTGGATATGACGATAGTGGGCGTCCATCAAGTGGTTACGTCTCAAACACTGCGCAATCTCGGGACTCTCGCCAGTTGATTAAATGGCCGGATGCCAGACGGCTTCTCGACAGGCCTGTCGGACCTCCAGTCCTCGCGAACCCCGACGCAGTTCCCGATCTCCCCGGGTGTCCTGCTTATGCGCGGCTAGCGGATGACTTCTACCAAAGAATTGACTATGAGTCCGATGAGGGTATTTTCCTCTCGGAATTCGTGACAGAGGGGGGAGGAGATACGCAAAACTTGGAGGATCTTCAAACCTGTTCGAAGGAGCGAGGTGACGGAGCTGTTGTCGAGATCCAAGTGCATAGAGTTCCTGGGGGTCCAGGAAACGTTAATGGAGCGGTCATTACGGATGGCGACTGGGAAGTGAAGCTCCGTGCCAGGGTTGTTGCCGGGGCTAATGTACTTATCGTTACGGAAGCCAACGATAGTACGGCAGATGAAGCGATTTCCGTTGCTGTGGCTCGCTGGGGTGGTACGGCACTTCCTCAAGGTTATGGCGAGTAGAACCGACGGGAAGCTTGTCTAATGGAACTCCATATTCGTTTTGTTCCATTACGCTAACGCCGGATCGTCGCAGCTCAACACCACGTGAACACCCCGCGCGATCGTGAACTCACCCGTTCCAGCGATAGCACCACACCTGTTGCGATGGATAAGCTCAAGCACACCGGCGCTGAGCTGTATCAACCTGAGCACACCGTCACCGCGACAGGCCGAACCCCCAGAGAATTGGTGTTGTCCAGGTCGTGGGTTACGAAGACCGCGGCTTTGCCTGCCGCGAGTTCTTTGAAGCGGCGGATCACGGTGTGCTCGGCGCGGGGCTCCATCGCGGAGGTCGGCTCGTCCAGCATGAGCATGATGGCGTCGCGGCAGCGCCGACGCCCTCACCCGATCCCTCACCCGCCATATCCTCAACACCTGGGGGCGAATGTGCGGACGTGCCTATGGAGGGCGGTGAGTTCTGGGCACTGGGCGAGGACGGTGGTGAACTGATGGCGTTCTTCGTCGCAAAGGTGGTCGGGGTGACGCATCATCCAGCCGGTGACCTGCCGGACGCCTGGTGGTGCCGGGGCAACAACACGGATGCGTCGGCGGCGCCTCGACCGCAGTCATCGCTGATCGTCCGGTAGCTGTCGCGGTAGCCGAGCTCCTGGGGCTCGGCGTGGAGATGGATCGCGTGGGTAATTCCTGCTGCCCAGCGCTTGCCCAGGTGGGGCTTGTTGGGGTCGAGCTGGCTCGGCCTGGGGTGGCGAGACCCGATCAGCACTTCTTCGGGGACCGCAGCTCGTGCGGCGCGGCGGACGGTGTATTGCCGCCCATATGCGGTTCCCGGGCGACCTCGCGGATGCCGTGTCCCTGGGCCAGCAGAGCAGGGGCGGTTGCGTGCCGTTCGCGGATACGGGCCTCGATCGGCGACATTTCCTTCTCAGCATCCGCATGGCCGGCGACCGCATCGTTCGTCCGGCCACCATCCCTGACGGTCACCTTCTTCCGGCAATCATTGTGCCGTCGCACGCCGCGTTCGACAGCGGTGCCGAGGTTCTGCCAGAGATGGAAGCGGTCGGCAACCTGAATCGCGTTCGGGGCACCGGTGTGGGCGCCGTCGGCGTAAGAAACGCCCCGGTCACGGCAGATGATCTCGGAGCCGGAATGTTCACGCAGCCAGCTGGCCAGGGTCGCAGCGTCGCGGCCGGGCAGCAGGTCGAGAGGCTGGCCGGTCTCGCAGTCGCGAGCACGGTGTCGTAGTGCTGTCCACGACGGGTGGCGAAGTCATCGACGCCCAGCACCTCGGAACGGTCCGGCGGGATCGGGCAGGGCCATAACCGCCCGTAACAGTGTCGTCGGCTCACCGTGTATGCAGGGCAGCGGCAAGAGGGCTCCCAGCCCGGCCGGCGAGCGCGACGGCGACAGCTTCCAGAACCCGCCGGGCGGCAGGCGTGCGGCGGCTAAAGCGAACGGTCAGGCCGTCGACCGCTGGACCTGACAGGCGGCCCCCTCCTCGAGGGCTATGTCGACCGCTGACTCTGCGGCAACCCGCGTGGCGAACGCAGGCCGCGTGCGATGAGGGCGCCCGCTTGGCCGTGGTTGGCATCTGACGATGCATCGTCGCGGGCCCTGGCGGCGCTCCACAGACATCAAGGGTGTGCCGGGGCGCCGGTCAGAGCTCCGCGCCATTCGCTCAGCCGATCAGCCTGCTAAGCAGGCCTCCGGTTGCGCCTAGGTCAGGACTTTCTGCGGCCGGAATCTCGGGTTGGTCGGAAACGCCGCCGATTCGATTCACGCCGGGATTGGAAATCCTCGAGTTTTGCTCAGGCAACGAGCTCGGCATCTCATGTCCGGCATGCTCTGGCTGGTCATTCCCGGAAGCGGATTGAACGATGGTGCCTCTGTTCTCTTCGTCCTCGGCGGTGGCTGGGCCAATGCTGCCGAGGACTGCTGCGGCAGCCATGGCGGTTACGGTCAGGAGCTTGCGGATGCGCATGTGGGGCGTTCTCCGTTCGAGCGCGGAACATTGGGCAGGCCCATATCATCATCAATTGTGAGATTGAAGCCCAATGCGCCCATCTGTGGGCGAGGCGTCCTAAGGCAAGTTGACCGCGGCGGGGGCGTGCCGGCCGCTGTGCTCGTGCTGGGGTACTGCGGCATCCGGCATCCGGTGGGATCGACTCGGCGGTGAAGGCTGCGGCAGCGATGGCCGCCTCCCGCGGGATGACGCGAAACGTCCCGCGGGAGTACTCGGCCCTCGGCGTGAGTACGTTCAGGAGCCGGTCCACATGTGCGCCACACGCGTTCCGGTTCTCCTTCTTGCCGGTCTCCTTGTCGACGAAGAACACCGGTGTCGTGGCCCTTCACCTTGCGGTGCTCAGTCCAGAGGGTGACGCGGGCCGCCTGCGCCCGCTGCTCGGCCTCGGCGCCCTCGTGGGAGTCCCGCAGCGGATCCTCCGCGATCTCGACCCCGTAGCCCGTAGTACGTGGTGATACCCGTGAAGAACAAGCCGGCGGCGGCGGCTCCTGCGGCGACGATAGTGCCGATCGTGGCCCAGTTGGCACGGCGTGCCCAAGCGGCGATCCGCTGCCGGCGGGTGGGAGGAGCCGGAACCGGCGCCGGTGCGCGATGCCGCCTGTGCCGGCAAGGGAGGCAAGGAGGCAGGGACAGCGCCCCTAGGTGTCCGTCCAGGTCCTGGCCCCGCGCGCCTTCGGCTACGGCGAGCGCTTTGATCTTGCCGTACTTCAGCATCGCCAGGAGAACGTGCTGTTCGTAGCCGGCCTCCCTGACGGTCTGCACCACCATGCCCGGCCACAGGACCTTCAGGGCTTCTCCGTCTCACCGCATTCGATCCTGGTCACCTTTGAAAGGGCCGCCTGAAGAAGACCGGCCTCGATGTACCCGAAAGCCATGGATGCGCTGCTGAACGTCTCCGGCTCCTCCGGACGAAGAGCGCCCTCGCTGGTGCGCAACCAGTGTGTTCCTTGACTGTCGACAAAGCGCAGGTCAACGTCGTACACAGGGGGTTTCACTTCTACCCGCGAGCACGGAGGCAGCTGCCCCACGTAGCGAGCTTTCGTAACCAGGAACGCCTCCTCGAGGGAAACCTGGGTGTACGTGGGCTCCAGGGAGGTAGAATTTTCTCTATACAGCTTCTCCCAGGCGCCGCGCAGGCTTCGCTCGTTGGCGATATCAGAGAGTGAATCACCATGCGGGCGGGCCTTTGCCAACCTCGCCGTAGCTTTCGGATCAATCCATTCGTAGTCGAGCTGCACAGAAAAGATGGGCTCAGGTGATCGGTTCACCAAGACCCTGACGAGCCCCCCGGGCCTCTGCTCCATCCATGACATCACCAGGGAGGCCTGCTTCTGCACGGCCTTCTCCTGATCCTCCCGGGACTGCGCAAGCTGATCTTCAGCCGTGCGCACGTTCCAGTACGTCACCACCCCCGTGAACACCAGACCACCGGCTGCGACAACCGCCGTGACTACGGCTGTCCACTTGGCCCAGTCCAAGTGCTGACGCTGCCGAGTCGGCGGCCCGCTCCGCAAGCTGCTCCTCCTCGGTGCCGGATGACGTCGCGCCATCCTTACCCGACCCGCCTGTCAACGGTCATTGAGATGCCCAGGTGGGTGGCCGTTGGAGGCCCAGGCTGGTGGCCATCAGAAAGCCAGGCGTGTGGCCGGTGGTGTTCCCGGGGTGGGGGTCAGTTCAAGGGGACTACTCCCTTCCCGGCGAGGGCCTCGGCGGGAAGGGAGTAGTCCCCTCCCGGCGAGGGCCTCGGCGAGGCGATGCGAGTCACCGGTGGTGGTCACGAGGTGAGCGTGATGCATGAGGCGGTCGGTGCTCGCGCCCGCGAGAGTCTTCGGCGTGATCGTGTCGAAGCCCGAGGGTGAATGTTGCTGGTCACCGCGATGGACCTGCGTTCGTAGGCTGCGTCGATGATCCGGTAGAACGCCTCAGCGGCGTCTTCCCCGACGGGCAGCAGGCCGATGTCGTCGATGACGATGAGGTCCGCGCGGCAGATCCGGGCGACGGTCCGTGCGGTGGACCCGTCGACCTTCGATTTGCCGATCGCGGCGCTCAGCGTCTCCAGGGTGAACCAGGACACCCGCAGGTCCTTCTCGATCGCGGCTTGTGCCAGGCCCTCGGTGAAGTGGCTCTTGCCCGTCCCCGACGGGCCGGCGATCACCAAATTCTCGGCGCGGCCGATCCACTCCAGGGTGATCAGGGAGTTCTGGGTGGGTTCGGGGATGGTGGAGTCTTTGGCCCGCCAGGAGCCCAGAGTCTTGCCAGTGGGGAAGTTCGCCGAGTGCCGGCGAAGACGCCGGGTGGCCGCGTCGCGGCCGGTGACCTCCTCGGCTATCAGCAGCCGCAACACCTCGGCGGGGTCCCAGCGTTGGGCACGGGCGGTGGCCAGGACGTCCGGGGCCGCTTTGCGCATATAGGGCAGGCGCATGCGGCGCATGAGCTTGTCGAGCTCCTCCGGCAGAGCCGGGGCCTGGGGAAACGTCATGGTTGCAAATTCCTTCGTCGGTCTGGTTCGGCGCCGATAGGCTCGACGGGTGATCGATATGCAGGTGCGTGGTGAGAGCGGCGACGTCATAGCCCGGGCCGAGGGCGGGTTGCAGTGGATTTCCGCTTTCGGTGATCTGAATCCGGGGCGGTTCCCGATGCTCTGGGGCCTGATTCCCTATGGGGACGCGGTCTTCAACCATCGGCAGGTGTCGCTGCTGCTAGCGGAACTCGACCGGCTCCCGGCCGCTTGCGGCGGTGACTGGGTCGGGCAGGCCCGCAAGTTGTGCCAGGTCGTCGAGCAGGGGTCACACCGATATCTCTGGTTTGTCGGCGACTGACCGCAGAGTCGTGCGTCAACTTCCCTGAAGTCGTCGCCTACTGGCCCAGGGCTTGCCAGCCGATGGTTCCGTTCTGGACGGAGTGGGCCTCGTCCGCGCGGACGACCTCGCCGACGGGCTTGCTGTCCGCGATGTGTCCCAGGATCGAGAGCAGGTCCTCGTCAGCGAAGCGCCCGGCCGTGGCCGCCAGACCGAGGGCCTGATCGACTTTGTCGTTGCCCAAGACGGTGGCCAGCTCGACCGCGCGGGCCGTCTTGGCGCGGATACGAACCGCGCCGGCGGGTCCGGCCTCCTTGAGCAAGCGTCCCGCCCCGGGGCCGATGCCCACGAACGCGATCTCCGCCTCCGAGCGCGGCTGCAGCCTCGGCTGGAGGACGCTACGGCCGTCGGGAGCAATGGCCAACACCGCTTTCACCACACCCGACGACCTCGACCGCAAGCTCCGCAGCGAGTTACGCAGGATCCAACTCCGGCCCTGTCTCATCGACGGCTGTCTCACCGCCAAAAGACTGGCCGTCAACCCGCCGACTCCACCCTGAAATCCTCAGTAAGCAACGCCGGGCTTTGACGCCTCGTTGTAGACCGCGCGGCATTCGACACCTGCTGGGTCTTCACCACCGGCACCTATAGCTGGTGGTCGCGTGGGCGCTGGGCGGATGCCTGTGCCTGACCGGGCCTCGTTGCCTTTCCGTAGATCGAGCACAGCTCGGCACCCCGCGGTCGCCACTACCGAGAACACGATCTGGCTGGCCACGTGGGTGCCGAACGGGCGCCTTTTGCCTACCGGGTCCGGAGGCCTCAGCCCAGACAGCACGGCGTCCGGCGCCTTCGTGACCAGCCAGATCGTGCTTCGTGGTGTGCTGCGCGGGCGCCGGCGCCTGTCCATCGCCTGGTCCCGATGCCTCGTCGTAGATCGCGCGATGCCCGGTGTCCTCGCAGCACACCACGAGCCGTCAACACCCTTACCTAGATCACTCGTTGGTGTTGGTGGTGCGAGCCCGCTGCATGGTGACCTCTTGTGAAGCCCGAGCCGTCTGAGCTCCCTCATTCCCGTTGTCGCTAACCGGCGATCACCGTTGTGTACGCAGCCGGGAAGCAGGGTTCACTGCGCCTTCGCGTAGGGGCGCATGTAGTCGTAGTCGGGCACTCGCTCAGGAGTCACTGGCGTCGTCGGCGTCAGGTCATGCCCCGTGCACGGCCGCACCGGCCCGGCACTGCCCATCCGCATCCCAACTGATGCTGATGCCGGGGCAGTTCCGTCTCTTCGAGTGAACATAGATCAAATACCGCCGTATGCGCAGGCCGTCGACCGGATATTGAGCACGTCGGCCGGACACGAAGCTCCGGTCGCAGACGGAAAGCGGCGGTTGTTCACACCTTCCGCCCAACCGCCCCTCACGGGAGACGGTCATAAGAAAGGTGACATGTTCATGAACGCAGAGGCCACCAAGCGGGTCGCGCTCGTCTTCTCCCTGTTCGACACCAACGGCAACGGCGTGCTCGAAGCCGACGACTTCGAGCTCATGGCGGGCCGTGTCGTCGAGGCGGCGCCCGATTCGGACAAGGTCGCGAAGGACGCTATGTGCGAGGCCTTCCGCCAGTACTGGACGACTCTGCGCACGGAGCTGGACGCCAACGGCGACGGCGAGATCAGCTTGGAGGAGTACACCGCCTGCGTGCTGTCGCCCGAGCGCTTCGACGCGACGATCGACGAGTTCGCCCGGACGCTCGCCGCGCTCGGGGACCCGGACGGTGACGGGCTCATCGAACGCCCCGCATTCGTGGCGCTGATGAGGGCGATCGGCTTCGAGCGCGCAAACATCGACGCCCTCTTCGACGCCTTCAGCCCCTCGGACGAGGACCGGATCCAGGTGGCGACCTGGATCACCGGGATCAAGGACTACTACGCACCGGACAAGGCGGGAATCCCCGGCGACCACCTGGTCACGAGCACAGCGGTCTGACCACGGGAACCGACGACGAAGGAGCATGGTGAAACCGGTCATCGGACTTGCTGTCGGCCGTGGAACGGGCACCGAGGTCGCGGCCGTCTTCGAACGCGTCCTGAGCCGCATCGGCCAGTTGCACTCGACCGCGATCGGCGTGGTGCGTTCCCCGCGGACCTACCACTCGTACGTATCGCTGAAGGCGGAGGGAGAGATCGATGAGATCGGCCGGCTGACGCAGGAGGACGCCGAGCACTACGAGGGGTTTTGCCGTGCGCAGGCGGAGCAAAACACCTCGGTGATCTTCCGCACGGCGATCAACGCTCAGTCCCTGTACCTCGTACGGCAGCGCCTGCAGGCGGTCAAGGTGGACGCCATCGCCGCCGGGGACGCGGCGCTGCTGCTGGTCAGGGACGAGGCGCAGGGCTTCTACACCGGCGAGAACCAGCACTCCCCCGGTGTGGTCCGGCGCACCATGGAGTTCAGCCGAGAGATCACCGAGAAGGTCGTCTCGTACGCCGTGCGCCGTGCGTGGCAGGAGTGGCCGGACGACGGCCCCGAACGGGTCGTCATGGCGTACAAGTTCCACCTGCTGGACGGTGTCCTCGACGCGTGGGTGGCGGAGATCTCCGAGCGGCTAGGAGTGGATGTCCGGTTGTTCCAGCCGGACACGGTGAACCGCAACCTGATCACGCACGGGTTATCGGACCGCACCGTCATCGTCGCGGGCAACGAATGGGCCGACATCATGCACGTGGTCCTGCTCGACCGGTTCGGCTCCGACCGGCAGGAGAACCGCTGCACGCAGAACGTCCATCTCCATCCCGACGTGCACGGACTGGTCGAGTACCAGACCGTGCACGGCTCTGCCGACGACCTGGAGGGGCAGGACAGGGTCAACCCGGTGGCGACCGTGCGGGCGGCCGCGGCCGTCGCCGAGCACCACGCGGGTTGCGCGGGAGCGGTGCAGGCCGTGGAGCGGGCGCTGGCGTCCGTCTTGGAGCAGGGCATCTGCACTCCCGACCTTGGCGGGCGGCACTCCACCACCGCGGTCGTGGAGGCCCTGCTCGAGGCGCTGGAGCCGCACGGGACCGAGGCGGCGCTGGCCGCCACGGCGGTCTCCACGTCATGACGGCAGCGAGCGGGACCGTGCTGGTCGTCGTCGATGTGCAGAACGACTTCTGCGCGGGCCCGCTCGCCGCCTCCCGGTATCCCGGCGCCCCTGGGAGGCTGGAGGCGGTGACGGCGAGCACCGCCCGGGCCGTCGATGCGGCGCGGGGCCTTGGTACGGAAGTCCTCTTCGTGCGGTTCCTCGGCGATGTCCGCCATCAGGGGGAGAGCTGGCGGCGGCGGGACGCGGTGCTGGGCAAGCGGCCCAAGTGCCTCGAAGGCTCCTGGGGCGCCCAGTTCCCCGCCGCACTGGCACCGGCTCCCGGTGAGAGCATCTTCACCAAGCGGGCGTGCTTCGACGCCTTCCTCAGCGACGGCTTCGAGCAGCACCTCATCCGCAGCGGAACGGGCCATCTCGTGTTCGCCGGACTGTTCGCCGACGTCTGCGTGGACTCCACGGCTCGCACGGCGTTCCAGAAGGGTTTCCATGTGACGGTGCTGGAGGACTGCACCACCGGCCTGCATCTGCCGGACAAAGAGATCCTGCGGTTCATGAGCCGGGTCTACGGCGCCCGCGTCACAACCCACGACCAGGTGGCCGCGTGGTCACGGCACCCCGCAGCGGAGGACACATGGCCAGCACCGCCCGAGAGAACATCGGTGTGGAAGGAGGCATCGGGCTGACCGCCCTCATGGTTGCCGCAGCACGGGCGATCGAGGCCCACCGCCCCGACGCGCTCGCGCGGGACCTCTACGCGAAACACTTCGTTGAGGCCGCGCGAGTATCCGCAAACTGGCCGGTGCGGCTGGAGCAAGTGCCGGGCGGGGACGCTGATCCCCTCTGGGGGCGGCTGGGCCGCTACTTCGGCCTGCGGACAAGGGTTCTCGATGACTTCCTCCTGCGCCAGGCGCGCGCGGGCACCCGCCAGGTGGTCCTGCTGGGGGCCGGTCTGGACTCGCGGGCCTACCGACTTGACTGGCCGGCCGACTGCACGGTCTTCGAGATCGACCAGGACAGTGTCCTCGCGTACAAACACAAGGTGCTCGACGAGCTGCGCGCCGTGCAACGCGCACAGCGGGTCACCATCGCAGCCGATCTGCGCCTCGACTGGGCCGGGGCGCTGACCGCCGCCGGCTTCGATCCGGCCCGGCCGACCGCCTGGCTGGCCGAGGGACTCCTGCTCTACCTCCCGAGCACCGCCGAGCAGGGTCTCGTCAACACGGTGGACCGACTGAGTGCGGCGGGGAGCGCGCTGGCGTACGAAGTCAAGCTCGGCACGGAGCCAGCGGCAGTCCGCGACAGCCCAGTCTATTCGGCCGCCCGGCGCCGGATCGGTGTCGACCTGCTCGCCCTGTTCGACAGCGAGCCCCGCCCCGACTCCGCCGGAGACCTGACCAACCGAGGCTGGTCCACGACGGTCCGCACCCCGTTCGACTTCACCCGCCACTACGGGCGCGGCCCGCACCCCGAACCGCACGACGCCCTGGCCGCCAACCGCTGGGTTTTTTGCGAACGGACCGGGTAGAACACGGCCGGAGGGCTGGAAGGGGCTTGACGTACGGGGGAAGGGGCCACAACCTCCGGCAGCGTTGCTATCTCTCATCGACATTTCCGAACCCTGTGATCGCTAAGTGCTGCCCAAAGGCGTCGACAACCGTTGCCTGCCCTCAGCAGGCCGCGGCCGTTGGGTTCGCCGCTTCGGCGGTGCGGCGGTGTTCGGCGTTGATGCGCTGGGCTTCTTCGAGCTGGTCTTCGAGGATGACGATGCGGCAGGCGGCGTCGATGGGGGTGCCCTGGTCGACGAGTTCCCGGGCGCGGGCGGCGATGCGCAGCTGGTAGCGGGAGTAGCGGCGGTGTCCGCCCTCCGAGCGGAGCGGGGTGATGAGGCGGGCTTCGCCGATGGCGCGGAGGAAGTTCGGGGTGGTGCCGAGCATGTCGGCGGCCCGGCCCATGGTGTAGGCGGGGTAGTCATCGTCGTCGAGACGGCCGTACGAGTCGTCTGCTGTCATTGCACCTCTCTGTGGAACGCGTGGAGGGGCCCTGGTGCCGTACTGGCACCAGGGCCCCGAAGGAACTGCTACACCATCTGCCGGCCCTGGTACTGCGCCGACCTTCTGTGTCCGCAGACCCGACCGAGATGCTGTCGGGGGTGCGGGGATCGCGGTTGCTTGACCGGAGACCACCTCACTATCGATGTCCTGCGGTACCCGGGCTCAAGACTCCTCCCGGGCGATCCTGATGGCGCCTGGTTCCTCCGTTCTTCCCTCGGTGATCAACTGCTTACCAAGCGGGACACTGCGTACTGCTGGTGATGCGAATTGCTCAGTGGCCTGCGATAGCGCCACTCTTCGGCAGCCAGCCCCGTCGCCCGCCTTGCCTCTGCTCTGGCTTAGAACCCCACTGCCGAACCTCCCGGTGCGCGCGCCCGCAGCCGACGCCTTCACCGAGGTGCTGCTCACTGACTTCACTGCTGGGTACTGCGAACTGCACTTGCGGGTACTGCCACTGCGTTAACTGCGGTACTCCTCACGGCGGCCCCTGATCACTGCGGGCCACCCGGTCCGGTGGTCAGCCCCGTCGCCGTCCTGCAACAACCCTGGCTTCGAAACTCCACCACCGCACCGCCCTGCAACTGCGGTACTGCTGCCCGGCAGTTCGTCTCTGCCAGGCCCTTCGGTCTCGCTGGGCTACGAGAGAAACCATAACCACACCACTGACTAATGTCTACTCCAGCCAACATAGATTTTCGCGTGTTCGGCAGTGAGGTAATAGACCTCGAACAGTGATGGGGGCGGAGCAAGCCGGGTTGACGGGCCGCCAGCCGCCATTGAGCTGCCCGTTGTCCTTCATCCAGGCCGGGGCGGTCCACGGGGAGGCGACTGTGGTGAGCGCCGGGTTGAGCTGCTCGGCCTGCTTGGTCAGGGGCAGCACGTCCTGGAGATCGTGTGCGATCGAGAACTTCGACAGCGCGGGGTCGGTCTACCCGGCGGGCAGATCGTCGTACGTGTAGCCGGACCGGGCGAGGTCGGAGCCGCCCATGGGGTTGCGGACGAAGGAGAGACCGATGCCCTCGGTGGGCGAGAAGAGCTTCTTCATCGTCGCGTCGCGCGTCGCCTGAGTCAGCGCCCCGGAGCCCTTCATCAGCCAGGCCGCTGTGTCCGTGAAGGACGCGCCGCCTCCGGCGAAGGTCTGGTAGCGGGTGTTCTCGTCGACCGTGAGGTTGGTGCCACCGCCGCCGTTGCCTTCCTGGAAGTCGAGGGCGCTCTGCTGCTGGAGGCCGCGGGTGACATGGCGGCCTCCGCTGTCGTCGGTCGTGGTGAGCCACACGTCGACCTGCTCGCCGGCCGCCTGGGCGGTTCCCTCGGAGAGGCCGGTGAGTCCCGCGGTGGCGAGCAGTCCCGCGAGGAGCACTCTCGTCAGCCGGGAGGCTCCCCCGGCCGGCTTGGCTGTCGTTCTCTTCATGATCGGCTGCTCTTCTCGGCACGCGCTGTGGGGGTGGTGGGGATGATGCCGTGGACGAGCCGTGAGTGAACTGCCAATGGGGACAGCCGTCAAGGCCTTGCGTATTCATTCCTTGAACACACAACGCCCCACCACTGCACGGAACTTGGGGTTCTGTTGTTCTCGGCGTGATGTATTGACGGCAGTACCCACTGCATGTTGACTCTCCGCAGCACGCCGGAACCGGTTCCGGAACCGGTTCCGGAACCTCTTCAACACCTCGACGCGGAGGCCCTCGATGCGAGTCACCATCGCCGATGTCGCACGTGAGGCCGCGGTCAGCAAGACAACGGTCTCCCGTGTGCTCAATACGCGGGCCGACGTCGACGCCAGTACGGCCGCCCGCGTTCGTGAAGTGATCGATGCGCTCGGCTATGTGCCCAGCTCCGGAGCCGTCGGCCTGGCCCGTGGCACCAGCCGCACAGTCGCCATGCTGACGCCGCCGCTCACCTGGCCGTGGATGGGCGAGGTCCTCCAGGGCGTCGTGGACACCGTCGAAGCCGCCGGTTACGGCCTGTTGCTGTTCACCTGCAACCGGGGCGCCGAGTCCGTCAGCCACTTCACGAGTCAGGTCTCCGCCCGCGCCTTCGACGGACTCCTGGTGGTCGAGCCGGAGAACACCCTGGACACCATCACGGCGATGCACCGCCGCGGACTGCCCGTCGTACTCATCGACGACCGCGGCCACCACCCGGCGTTCCCCTCCGTGGCCACCACCAACCGCGAGGGCGGCGCGTCCGCCGCCCGCCACCTGCTCACCACCGGCCGCACCAGGCCCCTCGTACTCACCGGCCCCCGTGGCTTCGGCTGTGTACGCGACCGGCTGGCGGGATTTCTCGGCGTCATGCCCGCGGATCCGGTCATCGAGGGCGAGTTCACCGAGGCCACCGGCCGGAACGGCGTCGAGCGGGCCCTCGCCGAAGGCCGTGGCTTCGACTGCGTCTTCGCGCACAACGACCTCATCGCGGCGGGCGCGCTGCGTGCCCTGCGCGAGGCAGGCCGCAGTGTCCCCGACGACGTCGCCGTCGTCGGTTTCGACGACATCCCCATGGCCCAGCACACCGAACCCCCACTCACCACGGTCCGCCAGCCCATGCGGCGGATGGGCGAGACGGCGGCCCGCCTGCTGCTAGCCCGGCTCGCCGGTGACGTGATCTCCGACGAGCCGGTCGTCCTGCCCACCGAACTCGTCGTCCGCCGCTCCGCGCCCGCTCTCTGAGGCACGCACGGTCCCCGGACGGCGTGCCGCTCACGCACGCCCCCTCCCCCGCACACCCCTGTCCCACCGAAGGAGCCGCAATGCCACGACCTCGTTTCAGGAGCAGAACGAGTACGGCGGTGATCGCAGCAACCGCCGTACTCGGCAGTCTGCTCACCGGCGCACTGCCGAGCGCCGCCGCCGACGAGCCCGCCCCGGCCCCCGTTTCCGTCGACCGGTTCGAAGGTGAGGTCCCCTTCGCGAACCCGCCCGCGGAAGGCCTCTTCACCTGGGGCAGCGACGCCGACGACCAGCCGAGGCTGGAGATCAAGGAGCGTGCCGACGCTCCCGAGGGCAGCAAGGTCCTCGAAGGCAGCTACGACATCAGCGGCTGGGGCGGTGTCAGCCACGACTTCGCCTTCGACAAACCGGCCCACGACTGGACCGCGCACAAGGGCGTCCGCTTCTGGTGGTACGGACAGAACACCGCGCCCCTGCCGCCCGGTTCGGGCAAGCGCATCAGCTTCGAGATCAAGGACGGCGGAGCGAACGGCGAGGCGTCCGAGCTGTGGACCACGTCGTTCACCGACGACTGGGAGGGCTGGCACCTCGTCGAGATCCCGTTCTCCGACTTCCAGTACCGCGCCGACTACCAGCCGGTCGGCGGTATCGACCAGGTCCTCGGCCTGGACAGGATGTGGGGTTACGCCCTCACACTGCCCACCGGCGCGCCCGGCTCCTTCGCCATCGACGGCATGGAGCTGTACGGCAAGGCCGAACCGGCCCTGAACGCCAAGGTCATCACCGACGCCGCCGTCTACCCGGTCGCCGAGGGCGGCGCGGCCCAGGTGAAGCTGTCCGTCGCCACCACCGGCTCCGGCCCGATCGACGAGCCGGTCACCGTCGAGTACGCCACCGAGGGCGGCAGCGCCGAGTCCGGCAAGGACTACGCGCCCGTCACCGGCAGCGTCACCTTCCCGGCCGGTACGGCCTCCGGCGAGACCCGCTCGATCGCCGTAGCCACCAAGAAGGACGGCTCCGCCGAGTCCGCAGAGACCATCCCGCTCGCCTTGACCGTCACCGGCGCCAAGGCCCCCGCCGAAACCCCCCAGGTGGTGGTGGACGCCCACGGCCTGTCGTATCTCGACAAGAAGCTTCCGCTCAAGAAGCGCGTCGCCGACCTCCTTTCGAGGATGTCCCTCGACGAGAAGGCCGGCCAGATGACGCAGGCCGAGCGCAACGCCCTCAAGTCGCAGGGCGACATCGCCTCCTACGACCTGGGCTCGCTGCTCTCCGGCGGTGGCTCGGTGCCGACCCCGAACGCGCCCGAGGCGTGGGCGAAGATGGTCGACTCGTACCAACTGCGCGCACAGGCGACCCGCTTCCAGATCCCGCTGATCTACGGCGTGGACGCGGTGCACGGCCACAACAACGTCATCGGATCGACGATCATGCCGCACAACATCGGCATCGGGGCGGGCCGTGATCCGGAGGTCGCCGAGAAGACGGGCGCCGTCACCGCCACCGAGGTACGCGCCACCGGCATCCCGTGGGACTTCGCACCGTGCCTGTGCGTGACCCGCGACGAACGCTGGGGCCGTTCCTACGAGGCGTTCGGTGAGGACCCGGCGCTGGTCACCGCCATGGAGACCGTGATCAACGGCATGCAGGGGGCACGCAGCGGCAAGGACCTCGACCGAAACGACAAGGTGCTCACCAGCGCCAAGCACTTCGTCGGCGACGGTGGCACCGAGTTCGGTTCGTCGTCCACCGGGTCGTACACGATCGACCAGGGCATCACCAAGGTCACCCGCAAGGAGCTGGAGGCGGTGCATCTCGCCCCGTTCGCCGAGGCGGTCGAGCGCGGCGCCGGCACGGTCATGCCGTCGTACTCCTCGCTGGACATCCTGGGCGACGACCAGGGCCCGGTGAAGATGCACGCCAACGCCGAGATGATCAACGGGGTCCTCAAGGACCGCATGGGCTTCGACGGCTTCGTGATCAGCGACTGGCAGGCCATCGACCAGATCCCCGGTGACTACCCGAGCGACGTACGCACGTCGGTCAATGCCGGCCTCGACATGATCATGGTGCCGACCAACTACCAGGACTTCACGAAGACGTTGAAGGAGGAGGTGTCCGCCGGGCGTATCAGCGAGGCGCGTGTCGACGACGCGGTGTCCCGGATCCTGACGCAGAAGTTCAAGCTGGGCCTGTTCGAGCAGCCGTACGCCGATACCGCCAACCTCGGCAGGGTCGGCTCCGCCGGGCACCGGGCCGTGGCCCGGGAGGCCGCCGCCAAGTCGCAGGTGCTGCTGAAGAACGACGGCGCGGTGCTGCCGCTGAAGAGATCGCAGAAGGTGTACGTCGCCGGGTCCAACGCCGACGACCTCGGCAACCAGGCCGGCGGCTGGACGATCAGCTGGCAGGGCTCGTCCGGCAGGATCACCACCGGGACCACCATCCTCGAAGGCATGAAGAAGGCTGCCCCCGACGCGGAGATCTCGTACTCCAAGGACGCGTCCGCCGCCACCGGCGGCTACGACGTCGGTGTGGTCGTCGTCGGCGAGACGCCGTACGCCGAGGGATTCGGGGACGTGGGCAACGGCAACGACCTGGAGCTGACCGCCGCGGACAAGGCGGCCGTCGACAAGGTGTGCGCCGCGATGGAGTGCGCGGTGCTGGTCGTGTCCGGCCGCCCGCAGCTCATCGGCGACCGGCTCGGCGACATCGACGCGCTCGTCGCGTCGTGGCTGCCCGGCACCGAGGGCGACGGCGTCGCCGACGCCCTGTACGGCAAGCGTCCCTTCACCGGACAGCTGCCGGTCACCTGGCCGAAGTCGCAGGCGCAGCTGCCGATCAACGTCGGCGACGCGGCGTACGACGCGCAGTTCCCGTACGGCTGGGGGCTGACCACCCTGACGCGGCCCCCCGCCGGCGGGGAGTCCGCTCTGAAGGCGCTCGGCCTCGCGGCCAGGGTGCTCCAGGCGACCGGCCACGGCGACTCCGAGCAGGGCAGGGAACTGGCCGCCAAGGCCCGGCTGATCGTGCAACAGAAGATCGGCCAGAACATCACCGAGGCTTCGGCGAAGCCCTTCGCCGAGGCGGACCATCTGTTGCTCACCGGCGACCTGAGGGGCGCGGTCGCCCGACTGACCGCCGCCTACCGGGCCGCCTGAGCCGGACGCGGGGTGCGGGGACCGTCCCCTCGCACCCCGCGCTTGTCCGCGCGGACGCGTGCTCGGCTCCCCGGCACATGACTGCCTGTCACATGAGTGCGGGACGGTTCGCCCCGTCCCGGCGGCGCGCCGGGAACGTTGCCCCGCTCCTGGGCGGCGGGCGGGGTTTACCGTCGGGGCATGGACGGTGATCGCCGAGGGTGGCGCCAGTGTTTGCTCAGCGGGGCGGTGTTCGCCGTGTGCATGGCCGGCACCACGCTGCCGACCCCGCTCTACGGCCTCTACCAGGAGAAGTTCGGCTTCTCGGAGCTGACCGTGACCGTCGTGTACGCCGTGTACGCCTTCGGGGTCATCGGCGTGCTGCTGCTGGCAGGCAATGCCTCGGACGCCGTGGGCAGGCGGCCGGTGCTGCTGTGGGGCCTGGGGTTCGCGGCGGCGAGCGCCGTCTGTTTCCTGTGCGCCACCGGGCTGGAGTGGCTGTACGCGGGGCGGCTGCTGTCGGGCCTGTCCGCCGGCCTGTTCACCGGGGCCGCCACGGCGTACGTGATGGAGCAGGCGCCGTACGGTGGTGGCTCCCGGGCCACGTTCATCGCGACGGCCGCCAACATGGGCGGGCTCGGCTGCGGTCCGCTGCTCGCGGGCCTGCTCGCGCAGTACGCCCCCTGGCCGCTGTACCTCCCGTTCGCCGTGCACCTCGCCCTCGTGGCCTGCTCGGCCGCCGTCCTGCTGTGGCTTGCGGAGACCGTACGGGAGCGGCGGCCGCTGAGTGCCGTACGGCCGCAACGGCCCGGCCTGCCCGCGCCGGTGCGCACAGTGTTCGCGCCCGCGGCGATCGCGTCGTTCGTGGGATTCGCGCTGTTCGGGGTGTTCACTTCGGTCAGTCCGGCCTTCCTCGCGCAGTCCCTGAACGTGCACAACCACGCGGTGAGCGGGCTGGTCGTGGCGCTGGCCTTCTTCGCCTCGGTCGGCGGGCAGCTGGCAGTGACCCGGGTCGGTGCGGGGCGGTCTCTGCCGCTGGGCTGCGCCGGTCTCTTCGCCGGGCTGGCGCTGCTCGCGGGCGCGTTGCGATGGGACCTGCTGGCGCTGGTCGTGCTGAGCGCGCTCGTCGGCGGAGCCGGGCAGGGGCTGGCGTTTCGCGGGGCGATGTCCGCGGTGGCCGAGGCGTCTCCCACGGACAGGCGTGCGGCGGTGATCTCGGCGCTGTTCGTAGTGGCGTACGCGGGGATCTCGGTGCCGGTGATCGGTGTGGGGGTGCTGGCGGATCCGATCGGGCTGGAGGGGGCGGGGCTGGTGTTCATCGCCTGCATGGCCGTACTCGTCTCGACCGCTGCCGTGTACCTGCTCCGGCGGCCGGTGCGGGCGAGGGCGTGAGCGCGTACGGGCTCCGATTGCCGAACCGCGCGGGGGCGGCTGGTGCAGCGGCCCCGGCCCGGAGGCTTCAGCCCGTGGTGCGGGCGAGTCGGTGCAGGTCCTCGAGGGCGTCGAACACGACGGTGTCCCGGTGCCAGGAGAGCCACCGGCCCACGGCGAGCCCGGTGGTGTGCAGCGCTTGCAGTTGAAGCCGGGTGAAGCCGGCGAGGGGCCGGGCGTGGTGGGACGAGACCATGCCCCGGACTGTCTGCTGGTGGTCGATGAGCGGCACGCTGTGGCAGGCGCGGCTGCCCGCCTCGAGGATCGTGCGGCGAGATTCCTCGTCGAACACCTCGGCCGTGGCCACGTCCTTGACGGTGACTTGCTGCTGCTTCGCGGCTGCCTGCGAGCACGACGTCGTCGGTCCGTCGACGAACGCGAAGAATTCCGTGAATTCCCGCGGATGGCCTGTGTGCTTCTCCAGGCGCAGACCCGACCGATCGGCCAGCTGCACGTTGCCCATGTCCGTACCGGCGATCGTCAGGACCCGTCTCAGAGCTCCGCCCAGTACCGCGCCCTGGTTGGCACGGGCACCTGGCTCCACGTTCACCCCGGGCAGGGGCGGAGGGGTGTTACGGGCGCGGTGCGGGAACCACAGCTGCGCGTCCGGGTCGGGTCCGGGCACGTCGGTCAGGACTTCGGCGAGGTGATGCATCTTGATGTTGGCGCGCTGCGACACGTGCCGCATGAGGGCGAACGCCGCTTCGAACTCGCGGAGCCGGTATCGCTCCATGAGGACGCCCTGGGCCAGCGCGATCGCCGGGTGCGACCGTACGCGTCCTTGCAGATCCGCCTTCTGCCGACGCAGGCGCGCCACCTCGGCACGGAGTACATCGACGCGTTCCTCCACGTGCGCGGCCGGACCGGCCGACGCAGGACCGTGCGACACGGCCGTGCTCTCCTGCGACATGTCCAACCTCCTGGCAGCAGGCCCCAATAGCCGATCTCGCAACGGCGCACCAGCGGAGCAGGTGCGCGGCAGCATCCACTGACGTGTCTCCCGCGTGCCCACCCGTGCCACTGCGCTTCGAGGCGTGCCTGCTTCCCAAGCACCCGCCAGAGCCTACCGAAGGGCTGATTGCCGACGTCAGTGACCTGCCCGCCCCCCGGTCGCCGCCCGCCCCGGGGCTTCACGCCATGGCCATGGCCATGGCCAGCATCGCCGGTACGACGGTGCACACGGTCACGGAGAGCATGACCATCCACAGCCGAAGAGCCAGTCGGCTGTCCCCGGGAGCGAGGGACAGGCCGGGCACCGTACCGTTCGCCGGGAATCCGGGCCTGTCGACCACGGAATTGTCGGGCTCCGGGGCACTGTCCTGGAGCATGCGCGCACACCAGACGCAGTCGTCGCCTGCCTCCAGGGCTGAGTCCAGCCAGTACGCACCCGGCAGCGAAGCGTCAGATGCCGGTACGAGGTCGTTTCCGAATGCCTCCATGCGCGGCTTAACGTTTCACCTCGGCCCCCGGGACCGTCCGGCATCCGTTCCGCAACGTCACTGTCACCGAGCCGTTAGCTCGACGACGGTTTTCGGTCTCTCGCGGCAGGCCCGGCGCAGCGGGCGCCTGTCACGGACGCCAGTACAGCGAGGGGTCCGGGTGATCGGTGAACCCGAGCGCACGGTACAGCGGTTCCCCCTCGGGCGAGGCGTACAAGTCCACTCGGGCGGCACCACGTTCCCGGAACCATTCGAGCAGGCCCTGCATGATCGCGCTGCTGTGGCCGCGCCGTCGGTGCGCCGGATCAGTGACCACGCCGATGACGTGTCCGATCAGGCCGTTGCGCAGATGGGGGCCCGGCAGGCGTTGCTCGAGGGTGCCGATGCCACAGGCAGCGAGACCGTCGTCACCGCGCACAACGAGGATCCGCACGGCGTCCGCCGTCACTTGTTCCTTCAGCACGGCGGCCAGGGCGTTCCGCCAGTCACCGTCTTCCTCCAGTGAGGGATGGAAGAAATCACCCCCTAGCGTCTCGAACAGCATCGCCCGCAGGCGTACGAGCTCTGCGACGTCGTCCTCCGCTGCCTTCTGCACACGTGACATGTAATAAGCGTATAGCGAGTTGGGCACTTACGTCGATGCAGGCGGCGCAGGCGGTGCACTGCCGATTCGGGCGGCGAGCAGGGCGATGTCGTCGTCGGCGGATGCCGGGACCAAGCGGGTGATCAGCGAGTCGCACAGGTGGTCGAGCGGTCGCTGGGGTTCGGTGAGCAGGCGGGTCAGGTCGGCGAGGCGTTCGTCGATGTCGCGGCCGCGGGCTTCGATCAGGCCGTCGGTGTACAGCACAAGGACACTGCCGGGCGGCAGGGTGATGTCGCTCGTGGTGAAGTCGATGCCGCCGACGCCGAGGGGAACGCCCGGCGGGCTCTTGATGAGGTGGACGGCGCCGTCGGGCTCGGCAGCGGCGGGCGGGGGGTGCCCGGCGCGGGTGACGGTGCAGTGACCGGTGACGGGGTCGCACACGACGTACAGGAATGTGGCGAGCATCGGCTCGGCTAGGTCGGCGAGGGTCGTTTCCAGCTGGTGCAGCAGTGCAATGGGCGACATGTCGAGGCGGGCCAGGGCCCGGACGGTGGCGGAGAGTCGTCCCATGACCGCGGCAGCAGCGATGCCGTGACCCATGACGTCCCCGATGAGCAGCGCCGCTTCGCCGTTCGGGAGGCGCAGTACGTCGTACCAGTCGCCACCCACTTCGTTGATGTCGCTGGCGGGCAGGTAGCGGTGGGCTATGTCGATGCCGGGGGGCGGGGTGACGTGCTGGGGCAGCATGCTGCGCTGGAGGACGACCGCGGTCTCGTGTTCACGGTGGTAGAGACGCGCGTTGTCGATGCTGACGGCGGCGCGGGCGGCGAGTTCGCCGGCGAGGGTGACGTCGTCGGAACCGAAGGATCCGACCGGCCGGGTGCGGTAGAAGGTGGCGACGCCGAGCACCAGGTCCCGCGCGACGAGCGGCACCATCATGAACGAGTGCACGCCCGCTTCGACGAGGTGGGCCGGTGCGGTGGAGTGGCGGGCCGCGGGGGCGACGGCCTGCTCGTCGAGGTGGGCGATCAGGAAGGGCTGGCGGGCGGCGAGAGCCTGGCTGTACGGGGCGGCCGAGGGGAAGACGAGAGTTCTGCCCAGCGGGGCGAGGATGTCGGTGACGGTGGAGCCGGCGAGCGGGGCTTTGCCCAGTCGCCGCAGGGCCACGCCCCCAGCCAGCCCCATGCCCGGCTCGTCGCCGTGGGCAAGGGTGTCCAGGACGTCCACGGTGACGGCGTCGGCAAGGTCCGGAACGGCGAGGTCGGCCAGCTCCTGAGCCGTGCGCTCCAGCTCGAGGCTTGCGCCCATGCGGGCACTGGCTTCGCTGAGCAGGGCGAGCCTGCGGCGGCCCGCCTCGGCCTCGATGTGCGCGCGCTGCTGCTCGGTGATGTCCAGCAAGGAGGCGATCACGCCGATCGGCCGTCCGCCGGGATCCTCCACCCGCACGTACGAGCACGACCAGACCCGGTCGTGCTCGGGATCCGCTGGGGTACGCCCAATGCGTCGCCGGTCAAGGACCGGCTCCCCGGTGTTCAGTACCTGCTCCATCGCCTCCTCCATCTCGCCCGCGTTCACCTCAGGCAGCAACTCGGCCAGCCGACGGCCTACATGAGCGGATTCCGCGAGCCCGTTCATCGCCTCGAGTGCCGGGTTGACCTGCAAGAACCGCAGTTGGGTGTCGAGGACCGCGATACCGACCGGTGAGCGGGAGAACAGCCCGTCCCACACCGCCGACGCCCCTCTGATGCGGCGTACCGCGTGGGCGTCGGCAGCGAACACCAGTACCGCCGAGGCACCGTGGCGCCCACCGTGCACCGGACAGGCCCAGATCTCCAGCTCCAGCGGGTGCCCGTCGCGGTGCCAGGCGGTCACCGTTCCCATCACACCCCGCCCGGCGGCCGCCGTCTCCCACAACGACCGGCCGAGGCTGCGGTCCGCTCCGGGGTGCAGAAGGTCAGCGATGTGCCGCCCGATCACGTCCGGTGGGGCGTAGCCAAGCAGTTCCTGCGCGGCATGGTTCCACCGCACGACCGTCCCGTCGGCGCTGGTGGCCACCTGCGCCACCGACAGAGCGCCCAGCCACCCTCCGGCATCCTGGGCGGCACCGCTGATCAGCTCACCGATCGGCGTCTGCTCGTCCATCCGCACCCCGCCCCCTTTCAGGCGGTCCGCAGTTTGCGTTCCGGCATCCGCACCGCATTCACCGTCGTCCGGCCGTGCGCGTCCGGGCGGAACGCTTCGGCGGCGGATTCCTCCACGTACCCATCGTGACCCTGCCGGCACCGGATCGCTCCCCGGCGGGCACGGCTCCTGCGCCGCCACCGCGCGGTACGCCGGATCGGCTGGTGGGCACGGCCGACCGGGGCTGGATTCCGTTGATCCGCGTGGGCTCGGAGGCGCGCGTATCGTTGAAACGGTCGTCTGCCGAGTCCTCCCGAAGGGCGGTGTGCGCAGTGGTTGAGCATCGGATATTGGGTCCTGAGGACGGCGAGCTCTACCAGCCGGCCCGGGCGTGTGGAGACCGGTTCTTGATCGACAGCCGCGAGTCGGGCGGCCGCTTCTCCCTTGTCGAGCATCGTCTGCCTCCGATGGTGCTTGCGGCCCCGGTGCACAAGCACACCCGCGAGGACGAGTTCAGTTTCATCCTCGAAGGATCGGTTGGTGCGAGGTTCGGTGACCAGGAAGTCGTGGCCGGGCCCGGTGATCTCGTATTCAAGCCGCGCGGCGAGTGGCACACCTTCTGGAATGCAGGCGGGACGTCGGCCCGGCTGCTGGAAATCATCTCTCCGGGAGGCCTGGAGGAATTGTTCCGGATGCTTGATCAGCTGAGCGAAGACGTGAGCCCTGCGGAGTTGCAGCAGAGGGTCGAGCCGTACGGCTGCTCGGCGGACATGGAGGCGACCATGGCACTCGTCGCGAAGCACGGGTTGGTCTTCTGACTTCCGTCCCTCACACCTGACTGCCGGTCACGCCATAGCCGACGCGCAGTGTTGGGCCTCATGCGCACCCGTGCGCACGCCGCACAGCGGTTCCGGCCTCAGCGGCCCCCCTGCCCGAAGGCAGGAACCGTGCGCTCTTCGCCGCGTCGGGTCACCAGTCGCGCGTGGCGATGAGTTCCTCCACATCTGCCTCCGCGAACCCGTACGCCGACGCCACGAACCAGAAGTCCTCAGCTATCTCTTCCCGGGCAACGGTCTCGATTCCGCTCCCGGCCGCCTCGAACTCCGACTCCAGGGCGTTGAATTCCTCCGTCGCCGCCTGCGTGAGCACATACAGGGCGGCCAGGTCCGCGGGCTGTTCGGCCTCGATCCGCTCGCACAGGCGCAGCAGGATCGCCTTGCCCTGGTTCAGGACGTGATCGGGAAAGTACGTGTCCGCGTACAGCCCTCGTAGAAACGCACGCCCCGCGACCTTTTCGTTGACTACGGACATGATGATCCCCCGCCTGTTTACACCTTCAGAAGTTCTGATACCCCCATGCTGCACCACGCCACTGACAACGCCCGGAGCGCGAGAGTACGACCTGCTCGGAGGCCAACTCCCCTGGGGCTCCCGGGACTGGGGAAATGAGGAGGGCAACGCGCCGAGCTGGTTGCCTGGCTGATCCGCCACGCCGCTCCCCGGCTGCGTGCCCAGTGAGCATCCGAGGAACTCCTGCACCGGATACGGCTGCTCGGCCTCACCGGCCGCGACCGTGGGGAAGACCCGCACTGGCCCGGCCACCGATGCCGACCACACCGATGCGGTGACCGATGAGGTGCGGGCGACCAGGGTCACCGGCCCCGGTCCTTGGGGCTCGTACTGCTCGTACTGTGGGCAATGCACTCCACATCGATTCGGTCGGCGAGCTTGGCCAGCTCGATGGCCAGCAACGCGACGGTTTCCTCATCGAGACCCGCCACACCGGCGCGTACCGCGGTGAGCCACGTGCCGCCGAGTGTCCGAAGCAACCGGGCGACCTCTGCCGCCGCCATGTGCAGCCCGCCCTCCCCGTCCGGTACGAGGGCCACGGTCACCTCCCGGTTCACGAACCCACCTCGGCTGCCAAGCCCTGGCGGTCAAAGGTCTGCAGCACGTAGGACTCCTCATGGTGGACGAGCGTTCGTTGTTCCCCATCCATACGCTCTTCCAGCAGGGAATCACCCGCATTCGGCGAGCGAATTCGTGGCGTTTCGCCGAGTGAATAGGTGCGACGGGTCTCACGGAACGCGAGGTGACCTGGTGTCCCCGACCGCGCTGCGGATTCAGAGGTTGGTCAGTGTCGCGCCTTGGCCGCCCTACGAGCGCCGCGGGGGCACCGCCTCGTGGTGGAGAGGAGCGGCATTCGTAACAGCTGCTGGACATGGAGGACGGGGAAGACATGTCGACCGGTGGTGGTGGGCGGGTGCTGCGGCCCTGCAGGTGGTGTGGCCGTTCTTTCCGGCCGGCCGGTGGGCGGTGGTCCAGGCCGTACTGCCGGCGGGCGCACCTGTGGAGGAGCCGCCTGTCCGATCTCGTCGAGCTGTTTTTCGAGCGCCGCCTGAGCGCGCAGTCCAAGGGCTGGTGCGCGCGAGGGTCATCCGTCTCCGCGGAACGCCCTCGCCTTCCCTTCACTGTCGGCGCGACTAGGCTGAAGGTGTACGTATACATCGTAAATTCAGTTCGACGTGCGCTTCCGCTGGCCCCTCAATGTGGTGGGCCGGGGCCTGGAGAAGCAGCTCAGCAGGCAGGTGTATCACTGACGTCCGGTGGTCGTCGTCTCACCGTCCACGAGGGAGGGTACGCGGCGCGAACTCGGCTTCCACAACCCGATCTACATCGTTCCCAACGGGCGTCCGGAACGGGAAAGTGCAGGAATCCCAGGGCGAGGGTCTGACCCTCCCGGACCGCGGCGCGCTGCTCGCCGACCCCGCCGGATCAGTCGGCTTCGAGGTGGGCGCCAGGGCCCGCTGCCGACCAGCCGGAGACCGCCGAGCAAAAGCCGCCCGGCATGCCCCAGAACCCGAGTGCGCCGCCGTCGGATTTGTCGGCCACCACATCGAAGCAGGAGTCGGCTATCGGCAGCAGCGACGCGGTTCGTTGCACGCCTGCTGCCACCGTCGGCAGTCGAGTACCGG
Organism: Streptomyces sp. NPDC055287; assembly: GCF_053646035.1. Classification (NCBI taxonomy): domain Bacteria; kingdom Bacillati; phylum Actinomycetota; class Actinomycetes; order Kitasatosporales; family Streptomycetaceae; genus Streptomyces; species Streptomyces sp. NPDC055287. The sequence continues at coordinate 31,616 of NZ_JBSHNE010000042.1, forward strand.
CGGACGATGGAGACGTTCACCGACTCCGGACGGGCAGTGCGGCAAGCCAGTCGGTCAGGAGCCGGTTGATCTCCTCGGGGCGCTCCTGCTGGATCCAGTGGCCGCAGCCGTCGAGGATGTGGGAGGCGACCAGGCCGGGCAGAGTGGTGGGGTACGCCTTGATCGCATCGGCCATCCACGTGGTGGACGCGTCCAGGCCGCCACCGACGAACAGGGACGGCTGGGCGATGGGGGCGCCGTCGAAGCCGGCCAGGTCTTCCCAGTCCCGGTCCATGTTCCGGTAGCGGTTGAGCGCCCCGCTCATGCCGGTCCGCTCGAACTCCCCCGCGTACACGTCGAGGTCGTGCTCGCTGAGCCAGGCGGGTCGCGGCCCGGTGGGAAAGCGGTCACGCAGCGTCCCGCCCTTGCCGACGAAGTGCGGTCCGGTTGCGTCGGGCGGGGACATGGTGTCGGCGGACAGGGCGGCGTAGAAGCCGGCGAGCCAGCCGCGTACGTCGGGCTCGATCTCGGCCTCGGCCCGGCCGGGCTCCTGGAAGTAGGAGACGTAGAACTCCTCTTCTCCACCCATCCGTGCGAAGACCTCGCTGGGCCTGGGTCCGCCGCGCGGGGCGTACGGAACGCTGAGCAGGCCCACCGCGCGGAAGACGTCCGGCCTGGCCAGTGCGGAGTTGGCGGCGATGGTCGCTCCCCAGTCGTGACCGACGATCACCGCGGACCGTTCGCCGAGGGCATGCACCACCGCGGCGTTGTCCTCCACCAGCTCGAGCATCCGGTACGCGTCCGTGCCGCCGGGCTTGGAGGACCGGCCGTAGCCGCGGACATCGATGGCGACCGCGCGGTACCCGGCCGCGGCCAGTGCGGGCAGTTGGTGCCGCCAGGAGTACCAGGACTCGGGGAAGCCGTGCACGAGCAGCACCAGCGGCCCGGCGCCCTGTTCCACCAGGTGGATCCGGCCGGCCGGTGCGGAGACCAGCTGGTGGCTGACGTCCATGGGCTGCTGCGTCATGAATCCTCCAAGGGGCCCGAGCTGCCCTGCCCTGCGCGGGGGTCGGAGCTCGATCATGCGGGGCACGGCGCGGCCGTCGCGAGTCTTGTTGCCGCTTCGGCAAACGACTCCGGTGGCTCATCTCGCCGAGCGGGTGGGAGCCCTTGGCGTCCGGATCGGCCGTCAGCGGCCGTGGACCTGGGACGCGCGTTTGGCGCGGACGCAGAACAGGTTGTCCTCGGGGTCGGCCAGGATCACGTAGTCGTCATCGGGGTCGTCCGTCACGTGCCGGACGAGTCGTGCGCCGAGGCCGACGAACCGGTCGACCTGGGCTTGCTGGTCGTCGCTGTAGAGGTCCGGGTGCATCTGATCCCGCGCGGTCACGGGTGTGAGCGTGCGCTGCAGCGATACGTTGCCCCGATCGCCCCGTAGAAGCCGGAAGTGGTCACCCGGCTCTGTCGAGGACGGCTCCAGCCCGAGTGCCTCACACCAGAAACGCGTCATGACGTCGATGTCCGCACAGTTGATCACCGTGCTGCCCAGCCGGATGCCCACAACAGTCCAGCTTTCAGCCCGACCCCGCGAAACCCGGCAGCGTTGCCGCTGAGGTCGGACTTCGCCGACAAGGGACTTCGCCGACGAGCGGCAGGACTCGCTGTCACGGGACATGTGCCGAGGCCGCTCAGGCGTTGCCCGAGTCGTCGCGGTGGGGGTCCTCTTCAAGGGGCGGCAATCCCGCGTGGACCCGGGCCAGCTGTCGGCGTACTGAACTCACGGCGGTGGACACGGCGTCCGCGACGTCCTCCACGGCCTGGTCACCGCCGGTCCGCCCGGCTCCCGCATCGTCGCCGGCACGTTCCTGGTCCCCGTTCATGGCAGGCGTATGCCCCGCCTGATCACCTGTACTCACCGCGGCCAAACCCAGTTGAGTGCCCACCATGACCATGGCCAGTCACACGAAGGACGGAAAACCGGAGTCCGTCAGGTCACGGACGTCGACGTCATGCCGTGAACGCAGCGCCCAGGGCAAGGATGGAACCACGTCCCGCGACGGCTCAGAACGTGTGGTGGCGGCGCATCCCGAAGGGCCGGCCGTCGGGGTCGACGAGAAGGCGGTACAGGGGCGTGGAGAGCGCCTTCGCCGGTTGCGAGAGGACCGGGGGGCGGTACGTACGAAGGCGCCCCGGGGGCCGGTCCCCTTCACGACCGCTGTCGTGCCAGGCGTCCAGCGCGGCGGCACTCGCCGCGAAGGTGTCGAAGGCGGTTACCGGGTCGCACAGGAGGTCCGGCGCGTCGGGGGCTTCCGGTTCCTCCCTGTCCAAGTGCTCGCGCGAGAGCTCCAGTCGCAGGTTCCTGGCGTAGCTGCGCGCGCGATCCCCGAGTCCTCCCGGGTCGTGCGGCTCACGGGGGTCGGCCCTCTCGTCCACGACGGTGCAGTCGAGTTCCGAGTCGTGGGTCCAGGAGCGGAGGTTGATGTTGTCGGACCCCACCGAGGCCCAGACATCGTCGATCACACACACCTTGGCGTGCACGTACACCGGTGTCCCGGCATGATTCTCCAGCCCGTACACCGCGACACGCCCGCCACCCCCGCGCCGCAGGTTCTCCAGGGCCGTGATCCGGCCGACCAGGTTCATCGGCAGCGTGAACCGGCCGTCCTGCTCCGGGACGGACGGGATGACCGCGACAAGGCGCAGGCCGGGATTGGCGGCCAGCGCATCGGCGAAGCACTTCACCACATGCGGAGACCACAGGTACTGGTCCTCCAGGTAAATCAGCGCACGGGCCCGTCGCAGCGCCTTGAGGTACCCACGCGCGATGCTGCGCTCACCATCGGGCGCGAAGGCGTAGCCGCGCAGCAGCCGGTTCGGATAGGTACGCAGTACCTGGACGGTGTGCGTGCCGCAGGGCAGGGGGTCGGGCAACTGGGGTGGCAGCCGGTCGGCGTCGGTGTCCTCGCGGTGCGCACGCTCTCGCAGGCGGGTGACGGGGCTGCGGCTGAGCGGGGAAGGGTCGTCCCAGCGCTCGCGGAAGCACGCCTCGATGTCGCCGACGACCGGTCCGCGCAGGGCCATCTGGATGTCGTGCCACGGGGGGTGAGGGCCGTACGCTGCGGAGATGGGCTGTGCCTGCGGGTCGCCGCGATGGGCGGCGTCGTCGTGGCGGTTGTGGCACAGATCGGTGCCACCGACGAACGCGACGTCGAGCTCCGGGCGGCCGGGATGCCGGAGTACGACGGACTTCTGGTGGTGGGAGCCTCCTGGCCGTACCCGCATGTCGAGCAGGCACTCGCCGCCTGCGGCTTCGATCTCCTCGCCGAGGTGGCGGTTCTCCGTCTCGCTGAACTGGAAGCGGTCCAGGTGCGAGCGCCAGACCAGCCCTTTGACGATCACACCGCGCTGCGCGGCCTCGCTCAGTACGGTGCCGATTTCGGTGCCGGGGCCCGCGAGCCGCTCGTCCGGATCGCCCCGCCAGTCGGTGAACAGGAGCAGGTCGCCGGAGCGCTGCGAGCGGATCGCGGCAAGGAGCTCCCCGAAGTACGCAGCACCATGGACCAGGGGCCGTGCCTGATTGCCGTCCGACCAGGCCGCTCGGTCCGGTCGGCGGCTGTCCAGGCGGGTCGCGGAGTTGCCGCGTTCGCTGGTTGTCAGCAGCCAGTCGGTGAGTTCCACGGCATGGGTCCTCCCGCGCGGTGTGGCTCTCTTCATTACGGCTACCCGGATCACGCCCGCTCATCCGGCGGGGCTCTGAATGCCGCGCCACGTCACGCTGGTGCGGCCCCCACCAGGCCGCTGACACGTCGAGCGACCACACGTCGCCCGTCTGATGCTCGTCCGGGTCGCCCGCGTTGTGGTCGGCAGGGCCATACGGGTCAGGATCACCGATCAGGAAGAAGCGGGTACCGGATCCCGGTACCCCGTACCGGTGTACGTCGCCTGACCCGTCGTCGACTTCCACCGTGTGCCCCAGGGACTGGATGGCGGTCCGCAGGTCCTCGAACCGGACTCGGGGAGCGAAGATTCCGTACTCCTGCGAGAGAGGCGGCGGCACGGCGTCCGGCAAGGGGCGGTGGATCAACCTGTGGGTCTTCACGCCGAAGCGGACCGCACGTCGCAGCGGGTGGCGAAGCAGCGGCTCGGGCAACCAGGAGCCGACGTACGCCTCCTTGCGGCGGCTCATGGTGCGCAGCCGGTTGAGCGCCTGCCGGGTCGTGATCCGGACCAGGTAGGCGCGGTGGTCGCGCACCGGCGCCAAGTCGACCTTGACCCACCGCAGCCAGGTCTCCTGGAGGACGTCTTCGGCATCGGCCGCCGATCCGAGCATCTCGTAGGCGACGGTGAAGAGCAGGTTGCGGTGGGCGACGAACGTCTCGGTCGCCGGGTCAGCGGTGTGATCGCTCATATCTCGACCCCTCTCCTTCGCGGCCGGCCCTGGTGGGCGAAACCCTTCAAGCGTGCATCCACAGCAAAGTCCTCACCCTCGGCCGGACCGGCCACCGGTACGTGGCTCAGGTTGCCCGTGCAGGGGCGGCCGGGGCCTCGCCGCGCTTGGCCTGCAGCAGCTGCCGGCGCTTGTCATCCTTGATCCACCAGGTGCGCGAACCGGGCTTGCGTGCCTCGTACGCCAGCTGCCAGACGGTGGCCTTGCAAATGGACTCCTTGAGCTTCGCGCCCGGGCGGCCGCCGAAGTAGTACCTCTTGGCGGTGTCATCCCTGCCGGCGAACTGAAGGATGCCGGCGCGACGCCCCAGGCTGATGCACTGGCTGACGAACCCCACATTGATGAGCGCGGGTTGCTCACCGGCGATACGGCTGAGCACTGTCTCTGCGGCCTGCGGGCCCAGCTGAACCGCGGCCTGGCAGCTCATCCGGAACGGCAGGTCCGACGGTGCCGCCGAGTCCCCGGCCGCGACGATGCGTACGTCGTCCACGCTCGTCAACGTCTCGTCCGTGAGCAGGCGGCCCAAGGCGTCGGTACGCAGCCCGCTGCGCACGGCCAGGTCCGGCACACCGAATCCGGCCGTCCAGATGGTCACCGCGCTCGGCAGCTCGCGGCCGCCACTGAGCCGCACGGCGTCGCGCGTCACCGCCGTCACCTTCGCGTCGGCGCCTTCAAGCACGGTCACACCGAGTTCGGCCAGCCGCTTGGCGACCGAGCGTCGACCCCGAGGATGAAGGTACGGGCCGAGCACCTCGCCGCAGACCAGGGTCACGGCGCGGCCGTTCTCCGCCAGCTCGGCGGCGGTCTCGATGCCGGTCGGACCAGCTCCGACCACCGTCACCGCGGCTGTCGTCGACGCGGCGTCGACGACCGGCCGCAGCCGCTCCGCCTCCTCCAGGCCGGCAATCGGGTAGGCGAACTCGGCCGCTCCGGGCACGCGCGGGTCGGCGCTGCCACTGCCCACCGCGTAGACCAGGTAGTCGTAGCCGACCGTGCCCCCCGTCGCCAACGTCACGCTGCGCCCGGCCGCGTCGATCCGTGCCACGGTGTCGACCACCAGCCGGACGCCCTCGGCCAGGACCTTTCGGTAGTCGACGACCGCGTCGTGGGAACCGCCCACCAGTTGGTGCAGGCGGATCCGCTCGACGAAGGCCGGGCGCGGGTTGATCAGCGTCACTGTCACGTCGTCGCGCTGCGTCAGGCGATTGGCCGCCATGACGCCGGCGTATCCGCCGCCGATCACGACAACATCGGTGTTCTCAGCCATGGTGTCTCCTCCGGTTCCAAGGGGTTCGGGCACAAGACACCGCGTGAAGGACCGTTGTGACAGCATGTGAGGCAGATCACCCGGCAGTCGGCCTCGTGGGCTCGGCACGCGGAGTCCTCGCTGTCGCAGCGGCGGACACGCCGGACACCCGCACGTGCTGCGGACCCGCGACCCGAACAGCCACTGAGTCCGTAGCGGACAGGTGGTGTGCCGAGCGGGTCGCCGGTGTTCTCGAGACGTCCAACTGGCCGCAGGCGGAGGCGCAGTTGGTCCATGGCATTCTGGCGCGTATGAGTGATCGCGAACATCACAACTCCGTACGCCGAAGCTATGACACCGTCGCTGAGGAGTACGCCGCCCGGTTGCACGACGAGCTCGCCGGGAAGCCGCTCGACCGGGCACTCCTCGCCTCTCTCCTGGAATCGACAGAGCCGGGGACCGCGATCGCCGACCTCGGCTGTGGCCCTGGGCACGTGGCAGCCTGGCTGGCCGAGAAGGGCGTGCGTACGGTCGGGATCGATCTGTCGGCGGGCATGGTCGAGGCCGGCCGCCACCGGTTTTCGGACGTGGAGTTCCGACAAGGCGATCTGTTGGAACTACCTGCTGGAGATGGTGAGTTCGGCTCCGCAGTCGCCTTCTACACGATCATCCACCTCGACCCCGGTGATCTGCACCGCGCCTTCGAGGAGGCAAGCCGGGTACTGCGCCCCTCCGGGCTTCTCCTCCTCTCCTTCCACGTCGGTGAGGAGGTCCGGCACCTGGACGAGTGGTGGGGGCACGGCGTGGACGTCGACTTCCGTTTCCTCGAGCCCGCGCACATCACCGGACTTCTCGAAGCGGCCGGGTTCACCGTCGAGATGCACATGGAGCGCACGCACTACGCCCACGAGGTCGAGACCCGCAGGGCCTACCTTCTGGCGCGCCGCACCTGACCATGCGGCTGCCACCTCGCCCGTACTGGACGAGTCACATCCCCTACGGGACAGCTCTAGGCTCTGGTCGCACTCAGACTGGTGCCCCCTCCCGAACCGCAGCCCGTCGGTTGCCCTTGGAACACGCACGCCCCAACTGCTCGAGCCGCAAGGCGGTCTGATGGCGCCACAGCCACCAGGACGTCATCGAGAGCAGTCCTGTGAAGACCACCAGGAACAGTACGAAGACCCACATCTCCCGGCTGCCCGGATGCTGCCAGCCCTCAAGTCCCGCACCCGCCGCCCACACGGCGATGCCGGCCACATAGATGGAACGCGTCCGGCGCAGTTGCCGTACTGCCCACGGGGCCAGAGGTTCGCGCGTTTTCGATGCCATGCCCGCTCCGGTACCCCCGGTAGCGCTCTTCTCACCGGCTCACGGGACCTCTTCGGGGTGAAGTGTTGTACGCACGGACTACGCGGCCTGTCCCCCGGGCCTCCGCCCATGTGCCACCTGGAGGCCGGAGGAGAACGGACGCCTGCCCGTTCGGCTCTTGATCGAGTCCAGCTGCTCGGGCGCCGCCGCAGCGCCCAGAGGTCGCCGGTGGGCGGCTTCTGCGTACGAGGCAGCGCGGCCCGGGCCTTGCGGCCACCGGCGTCCGCCGCGGCGTGCACGAGGCCGCTTGCCGCGTAGGCGCGGAAGTCCACCACCGGATGCGCCACGGAGCGGCGCCGGTCGCGGCGGGAAGGAGCTCGTGCACCGCGTCGAGCAGGGGCCTGCCCCGTCTGCCCCTTCGTACGTCCAGAGATTGACGCCCACGTGACGGCCGATGGGGGCGAGCCGGGTGACCGCGACCAGGTTGAAGGTCGAGTAGTGCCCAACTGCGGTTGCGGCTGATCTCGTTGGGCTGGCTTCCGTCCGCAGCGATCTGGGTGTCGATGCGGACGCGGGCACTGAGGACGGTGCGCCGGGCAAGTTGCCGGTCCCCCCGTGGCCAGGGCCAGCGCGGCGACCTGCATGTCGTGGAAAGTGCCGTGGTTGTTCACGGCTGCGGCTTCCCGCCTGCCGAAATCGCTGGTGACGAGCCAGTCGCCTGCGAGAAGTCGATGACGCCGATGGCGCGGCCGTCGTACTTGCACGGGATGGACTGGGCGTGTTCGACCTACGCGCTCGGCGGCCGCCCCGGGAACGTCCGGCCGGCGGGCACTGTCCCCCGGTGTCACTCCTGCTCGTGAGTGCGCAGCCAGTCCGACCAGGTGGTCCGGCCGAGGCGAGCGTTCGGCGCAGTCATGGCACTGGCCTCTTGCCGGAGGCGAGCGGGCGTGGGTGCGTTCAGCAGCCGGAACTTCCGGCCACGGGCCTGCTGCCATTGCCTGACAAGGTCACGCAGCTCCAGCAGCTCAGGGCCACCGAAGTCCCGGCAATCGCCACCCGGCCCGTCCTGCACGCGGCCCGCCAGGTACACGGCGAAGTCGTACGAATCCACGGGCTGCGTCACCAGGGCTCCGGGAACGGCCAGCACCGGCATCCTGGACATCTTGCCCAGCATGCGGTCGGTCAGCCAGTGAAACTGCGTGGCCCGGAGGATCGACCACGGGACTCCGCCGTCCCGGACCAGTTCCTCGGCGGTGCACTTCACCCGCATGTACGGAAGCCGGGAGCGGTCGACGCCGACGATCGAGACGTAGGCGAAATGCGCGACACCCGCCCTGCGGGCCTCCCGCAACAATCGACGGGTGCCGTCCACATCGACCTCGCGAGGGCTGCGCCAGAAGTCCGCGGGGAGGAGATATCCGCGCCGCGCCGCCGGGGACATCGTCGCAGCGTGAACCACGATCCGCACTCCCGCGAAGGACTCCGCGACTCCGGCGCCGGTGGCGAGATCACCCTTGACCCACTCCACCTCGGGGTCCCGCCCCGGGGACCGGGCGAGCACACGCACCCGGAAGCGGGACTTCAGCGCATCCACCACATCACGCCCGAGGTGGCCGGTTCCACCAGTGATCAGGACTGTGTCCACGAACAGCACCTCCGGGTTGGACAAGCACGCTCTGCGACTCTGCCACCGGTACGACCTCACGGCACGCGCAGACGGACCGCTCGCATCAGCCGAGGGCCGGCCGGGCCGGTGCTCCACCCGCTGGGCGGGCTAGTCCTCCGCCCGCTGGGTGACGGGTGCCTCGGTCCGGTCTCCCAGGAACTCGTACCAACGACGCTGGAGGCAGACGTACCGCACATCGGCCTCGACGAGACGGAGGAACGCCGCGACGGTCTCGGTCAGGCGGTCCTGCAGTCCGGAGTCGGCGAGCAGCCCGTCCTCGGTGAACCCCTGGTGAGACCTGGCGAGGCTGAACATGTCCGGATAGACGCGGGTGCCGAGGTGCTCGAGGGGAATCCGGAGCGCCCATAGCCCGCGGTTGCCGCCGACCAGGGACGGGGAGGCGGAGACGAGCAGCGCGTGTTTGGTCTTGAACGGCTGCGGCCGCACGCGGGAGACCCAGTCGATGGCGTTCTTCAGTACACCGGGCGTGGAGGCGTTGTACTCCGGTGAGGAGATCACGAAGGCGTCGCACCGCTCCAGCCGGTCGCGCAGCGCGAGAGCGCCGTCCGGCACCCCTTCGGCGGCCTCGCGGTCGCCGTCGTACAGGGGCATGTCGAAGTCGCGCATGGCGGCGAGGTCGGCAGCGGCTCCGGTGTCGGCGACCAGGCGTGCCACGAGAGAGGCGAGGCGGGCGTTGGTCGACGCGGCCCGCAGCGCCCCACCGATGACGAGTACGCGCAGGGGGGCGGGGTGAGTGTCAGTGGGCATGGGCAGCGTCCTTCCGGCGTGCTGGACCGCCCGGCCAGGGCGCTGTGCGCACCAGTGTCGTCTCAGCGCACCCGTTTGACGTGCGGGACGCGCCACAGCAACCACGCCTTGGGCGAAGAAGGGCTCACTGTCAGACCCACGGTGCATCATCGACTCTGCGAGACAACCCGACCGAGGAGTCGCTGTGGCCAGCCCTGAAGACCTGTTCCGCGACCCTCCACCGGACCGCGAGTCGTACGTCCTGAGCCAGGCCATTCCCTTCAGCCCTCAGCATTGGCTCACGCGGCTTCCCGTCCAGGACTGGTGGCCGAAGGCCTTGGACATCGTCCCGGCTCCGAACCGGTGGCCGACCGTGGACAGACGGACCGTCTTCCGCATGGCCGAGCAGACCGGCACCTTGCGGCAGCGGCGTGACCTCCTGATAGCCGCCCTGGTGTGGGGCACAGGCACCAGTGCCCAACGGGTCGCCCGCCGCACGCGGATCCTGCACGACAACGACGCGAAGTGGCTTGACGAGCGGCTCTGCGAGGCGTTCGCCAAGCTGCACGACGGAGATCCTGTAGCGGCCTACCTGGTGATGAACGACCGGGACGAACGGGTGAAGCACCTCGGCCCCGCGTTCTTCAGCAAGGTCCTGTACTTCGCGACGGCAGACCGCCCTGTCGGCGTGCGGTGGCCGCTCATCATCGACAGCAACGTCGCATTGGCCCTTGACGATCTGACCTCGGACAAATGGGACGCCGGCATGCGGTGGGACTCGGGCGTGTACACGAAGTACCTGGAGCTTGCGCACTCTTGGGCGCGGCAGTGGGAGGCTGAACCGGATGTCGTGGAGCGGAAGCTGTTCGAGTACGGGAAACGGCTGAGGAACGGGAGCACGTAGGCCGCGACGGGGACCGGGGCGGTGGCGACGCCGGCTGGAGCGCGACGGCTCGTGCGTGCAACCGGCTCGCAACGTTGAGGGGAGTTGGCTGGGCAGTGCCCGATCGACTCGTCGAGGGAGGAGCGGCACGTGTACCCGCATGATGCCTCTGGGCCGCGAACAGACCGACCGCGCGTGGAGTTCACCCCCGCCGCCGCCGCTCTCGTGCGCCGACTGCGGGAGTTCCACGGCCCGTTGATGTTCCATCAGTCGGGCGGCTGCTGCGACGGCAGTGCGCCCATGTGCTATCCGGACGGCGAGTTCCGTACAGGCGGCTCCGACGTGCTCCTGGAATCCCTCGTGGTCGAGGGTGTCGAGGAGGCCGTTCCCTTCTGGATGTCGGTCTCGCAGTACGGCGTATGGCGGCACACCCGCCTGATCGTCGACGTGGTGGAAGGGCGCGGCAGCGGCTTCTCGCTGGAAGCTCCGGAAGGGGTGCGGTTCCTGATCAGGTCGCAACTGATCTGAGTACGCGCCGGTGGAGCGCCGATGGCCCGCCACCAGCCGCCGTGACGTCAGCTTTCCGGAGCGATGTTCTGGTTGGAGCGGAAGACGTTGGCCGGGTCGTAGTGCTGCTTGAGCGCGCGCAGCCGGCGGAGCTTGTCCTCCCCGTACGCCTGCCGGACGCGCTCCGCCCCCTCGTCCATGAGGAAGTTGACGTACACACCGGCCTGATACGGCTCCAGCGCGGACCAGGAGTCGCGTACCCACTGACGCTCCTCGGCGAAACCTATGGCGGTCTCGCAGTTGCCGTTGATGTTGAAGGTGTGGCCGGTGGCGCGGCCGCTGAAGGCAGTCTCGTCTTCACCGACGCGGGCGACGGCGCCGCCGAGGTGGAAGATCCCGCAGGTCGAGAGCGGAGAGTCGATCCGCAAGGCGTGCTCGGCGGTGATGTCGACGACGTCGTCGGTGAGCCGGCCGACGTCGCAGGCCCGGAAGTAGTACCACCAGCCGGGACGGAAGGACGGGTCGAACATGGCCTGATGCTGCACGAACGGCTTGGGTGCGCACAGGTCGAGAAGCGGGGTTCCGAAGGAGCGCATGGGCCGCAGGACTTCCTGACCGGCCTCGATGTCCCCGGCGTAACAGCTGATCACTGCCACAACGGGCCTGCCGTGCAGCTCCGCAGGGATGGCCGGGAGCGGCGGGGCCTTGCGGTGCACGACTATGGTCGTCAGCTCATCCGGTACGTCGGTGATCCAGTCCCGGTAGAAGCGCAGGACGTCGGGCGCCTCCTCCATGGGCCACAGGATCGGTCCGGCGAGCACCGTGGGGCCCACCGGGTTGAGCCGGAACTCGAACGCGGTGATCACGCCGAAGTTGCTTCCCGCACCGCGCACGGCCCAGAACAGTTCGGGTTCGCGCGTCTCACTCACCGTGACGAACGCGCCGTCCGCGGTGACCATGTCGACCGACAACAGCTGGTCGACCGTGAGCCCGTACTTGCGCATCAGCCAGCCGATCCCGCCGCCGAGCGTCAGTCCGGCGAGACCGGTGTGCGTCACGATGCCGGAGGGCACGGCCATCGCGAAGTGCTGTGTCTCCCGGTCGAGCGCTCCGAGCAGCACCCCGGCCTGGGCCCTGACCGTACGGCTCTCCGGATCGACGCGTATCCCGTTCATCGCCGACAGGTCGATGACGAGTCCGCCCTCGCTGAGCGACTGCCCGGGGAAGCTGTGGCCTCCGCTGCGCACTGCGACAGGCAGCCCCGTGCTCGTCGCGCACCGCAGCGCCGCGACGACGTCGGCGACGCCGGTGCAGTACGCGATGAGGGCGGGAAACTTGCTGATCGAGCCGTTCCAGATGCTACGGGCCTGGTCGTAGGCGGGGTCGCCGGCCCGGATGAGCCCGCCTACGAAGGAACGCTCCAGCTCCTGGACGGCGGTCCCGTCCAGTTGTGCGGCTGCGGTCGCTGCGCCCACGGGCCCACTCCTCACCCATTCGGCCTCTCCTGCAAGCCTCCCACCAGTGCGGAACAGCTGCCACCGCACCGGGCTGGAAGCCTGCTTCTCAGAATTGATCTTTGCCACATAGGCGTCGTGCAGGAGCGCTGCTCGCGCTTGCCGGTCCTCGCCGGCGTCGAAGAATTGTGCGAGCGACTGGGGGGGCGGGCGGGGCTGGTCGCTGACGGCGGTTGGTCGGTTCACCACGCTCCAGGAATCGGCTGACCGACATCGAGCCGGCCTCGCCCGGGCGCCGCCCCGACGGTGTGGTTCAAAATCGCGGCGGTGAGCGGGCCAAGGACCTCTCGGGGCAATGCGTGGCCCATGCCGGGTACCTCGACGACGCGGGCGCCTCGGATCGCCTGGGCCAGGTGCTGGGGGTGTGGGGGCGGGAAGACCGGTTCGGCGGGGGCGGAGACGACGAGGGTGGGCACATCGGTCTTCGCGAGTACTTCGGTTCGGTCCATGCCGGAGACGTCGGCACGGCCGTGCGCGGTGCTCACGGCGTAGTGCCCGGTGTGTGCGACGATCTTCCGCTCGAGGGCACGGAAGTACTCGGCGTCGAAGGGCAGTTGACCTCCGCCCAGCACCCGCCAGTGTTCGACCCGTCGGTCCAGTTCGGCCTCGAGGCCCTGGTCGTCGAAGGGGCGAGCCCACATCTCCAGCACATGGGGAGCGATACCGGGGAGTTCTTCCGGCGGGGTGCGGGTCCCGTCCGCGTGCATGTACGGGACGGTGCTGAGCGAGCAGGTTCCCATCAGGGTCGCGCTGAGCACGCGGTCGGGGTGATCGGCCATCAGGAGCTGCGCCAGCATGCCGCCCAGGGACAGGCCCACGACGTGGGCGCGCCGGACAGCGAGGCCGTCCAGCACCGCGATCGCGTCCTCGGCGAGATCGGTGATCGCGTAGGGCCGTTCATCGAAGGGCCAAGTGGAACGGCCGGTGTCGCGGTGGTCGTAGCGGATCACGCGGTGCCGGGCGGCGAGCGCGTCCACCATGGCGTCCGGCCAGCCCATGCCGGAGGCCTGCGCGCCCATGATCAGCAGCAGCGGCGGGGCATCGACGGCGCCGCGCTCCTCGACCCACAGGCTTGTACCGGGTGCCACGTCGATGAAGTGTTCCATGCCGCTCCTCTCACGAGCGAGATAACAAGACGAACCGTTGCGTCTCGTCCCTCATAGCGTACCACTTCGACCGTCGGGGGGATTGCGCGTCCAACGACAGCGAGGGTCACCGAAGAGAGGAGAGCAGGCCCCGGAGGGCGATCGGCCGGCGGCGCCGCGTGCACCCCGTTCGCCCGACTCGACCCTTGCTCGCGGTACGGTCCCCTCGTGGAGCTCGACACGTTCACCGATCTGCTCGACTATCCGATGTACCTGGTGACAGCCGCGTCGGCAGACTCACGGGCGGGATGCCTGGTGGGCTTCGCCTCGCAGTGCTCGATCCAGCCGCCCCGGTTCACCGTGTGGCTGTCCAAGGCCAATCGCACGTACCGCGTCGCCCAACAGGCCTCACATGTCGGTGTGCACGTGCTGCGCCGCGAGGACAAGGCTCTGGCCGAGTTGTTCGGCAGCGAGACCGGCGACAGCATCGACAAGTTCGAGCGCGTCGCGTGGCAGCCACAGTACGGCGGGACACCGGTGCTCACCGAAGCGTGCGCCTGGTTCGTCGGGCGCGTAATCGACCGCTTCGACGGCGGAGACCATGTGGGTTTCCTCCTGGAGCCGGTGGCCGTATCCCCGCAAATGCCCGGACACCCCCGGCCGCTCAGCTTTTCCGACGTCGCGGACCTGACGCCGGGCCACCCCGCCTGACACAGGGCTTCCCAGCCGACGCACCAGCTCCGGACCGACGGACCGCCGCCGACGAACCGGCTCAACTCCTCAGCTGATGCAGGAACTCGCCCCTCTGCCACCAAGCGCCGATGCCAGCCCGTCCCGCCGCCCAGCGACGCAGATCACCAGCCATGCCACTTCATGGAGCCAGTGATCATGGGTAGTGTCCGACGAGCACACAAAGCTACCGCTTAGTAGCTCCACTGCACATCCCGTTCCCGCAGGCCCGAGGAGCCCTCATGCAACTCGCCGCGATCATCGTGTCGCTGACCCTGACGGTGGTCGGCGTCGCTCTCATCGCCCGCGCCTTCGCACAGATCTACCGGTTCATAAGACTGGGCCGGCCCGTCCCCCCGGGCAGCCGTACCCATGACCCCGTGGCGCGCAGCCTGACCCTGGCCAAGGAGTTCGTCGGCCACACGAGGATGAACCGGTGGGGCATCGTCGGCGTCGCGCACTGGTTCGTCGCCGTCGGGTTCCTGACGCTCGGACTCACGATCGTCACCGCCTATGGCCAACTGTTCAAGGCCGACTGGATACTTCCGGTCGTCGGCGGCTGGCTGCCGTACGAGGTGTACACCGAATTCATCGCGCTCGCGACGACCGTCGGCATCCTCGTACTGATGGCGATCCGGCTGATGAACCTGCCTTCGCGGGCCGGCCGCAAGTCGCGCTTCGCCGGTTCGAAGGCCTGGCAGGCGTACTTCGTCGAATACATCATCCTCATCATCGGCGTCTGCATCCTGGCCCTGCGCGGCCTCGAAGGCGCGATCCACCACGTCGACGGCTACGACGCCGCGTACTTCGCCTCGTATCCGCTCGTCCTCGCCTTCAAGGGCCTGAGCCTCCCGGCGCTGCAGAACCTCGTCTACCTCTTCGCCATGGTCAAGCTGGGCGTGACCATGACCTGGGCCATCACCATCGGCCTCAACACCAACATGGGTGTGGCGTGGCACCGTTTCCTGGGCTTCCCGAACATCTGGTTCAAGCGTGAGGCGGACGGCGGTACGGCGCTGGGTGC